>DAIOEG010000039.1:0-10238 GCA_036746415.1 Phycisphaera sp.
GGCGTTTATTTTTTTGCGTTTCGGATCGTGGCGGGGATCGACTCGGGCGAGGGGCCTTATCTGTTGGTGCTCGCGACGGGCGTGTTCCCGTGGATGTGGTTTACCAACTCGGTCCTGTTGTCCACGGGTGTGTTCATCGGGTCGGCCAACCTGATCAAGAAGAACCGGTTCCGGCGGTGGCTTCTGGTGGTGGCGGCGGTGGTGAATGATGCGCTGCATTTTCTCGTGAGCGTGCCGATCGTCGCGGGGCTGATGCTGTGCTACGCGTGGGTGCCGGGGCTGGGGTGGCTGCTGTGGGTGCCTGTGCTGATGTCTGTGAGCTTTGCGATGGCGCTTGGGATGGCGCTCGCGGTGTCGAGCTTAAACCTGGTGTTTCGTGATCTGGAACGGCTGCTTCAGCTGGTGATGACGATGTGGTTCTTCCTGTCGCCCGTGATGGTGACGCGTGAGCTTTGGGAGAAGTTGGGGCTTGGCTGGCTGGTGTGGGCGAACCCGATGGCGGCGCTGATTTTGTCGTGGCGGGACGTGTTCTTGACGGGCGCGGTGGACCCGTTGTTGTTGTTGACGTCTTGCGGTTGGTCGGTGGGTTCGTTGCTGCTGGGGTGGTCGGTGTATCGTCACTTGAACCGGAGGTTTGCCGAGCTTGTCTGAGCCGCTGGCCATCACGTTTTCGGGTGTGAGCAAGGACTACCGCCTAGCGCGCACGGGCCACCGCGGCTTCAAGCAGGTGGTGATCGACCGGCTTCGCGGGCAGGCGGTCTCTTATCACAATTTTCGCGCGCTCGACGATGTGAGTTTCGAGGTCCGCCGGGGCGACTGCTTCGGCGTTGTCGGCCCCAACGGCTCGGGCAAGAGCACGGCGTTGTCGCTCATGGCGGGGGTGTTGGAACCCACCGCCGGCGTGGTGCGTGCGCACGGCCGGCTGTGCCCGCTGCTGGAGCTGGGCGCGGGGTTTCATCACGAGCTGACGGGGCGAGAGAACATCCTGCTCAACGGCGTGCTGCTGGGGATGACCGCGCGCGAGGTGAAACGCAAGATCGAGCCGATCATCGAGTTTGCTGGCCTGGGCGACTTTATCGAGCAGCAGGTGCGGACTTACAGCTCGGGCATGGTGGCACGGCTTGGGTTCTCGGTAGCGGCGCACCTGGATCCCGACATCCTGCTCGTGGACGAAGTGCTCAGCGTCGGCGACGCCGCGTTCTCCGAAAAGTGCATGGATAAGTTTGCGCAGTTCCGCAAGGACGGCGTGACAATCGTGCTCGTGACGCACGCGCACGGCCTGGTGATGGAGATGTGTAACCGCGCGGTGCTGTTGCACAAGGGCAAGGTGCAGGCATCTGGCGAGGCGACGCCCGTGGTGCAACACTACATGGGGCTGCTGAACGAACAAAAGATGTCGGCCGGCTGATTCGGGCGGCACCGTCAACAAGGCGACTCATGATGAGCAATCAACCGGGCTACGACGAGATCGCGCATCTGCTCTCGCACACGCAGCTGGAGAACAACCGCTTGATGCTGGAGCGTCAGACGCTCGAGGCGCAGGTTGCGCAACTCCGCCAGCAACTCGAGGCGATCCGCATCATGCCGATCCTGTTCAACACGCTGCCCAAGTCCGGCAGTGTGTATGTGGCCAGGTCGCTGGCGGAGGGGCTTGGGCTGCCGTTGGTGACGATCTCGCACGGCACGTTCCCGACAGACCTGATCGACCTCTCACAGCTCAAGCAGTTCAGCGAGGGCAACGCGGTCTGCCAGTCGCATCTGGACGGCTCTGATGTGAATGTGCGGATGCTGGCGCGATATTGCCCGCGTGTGGTGGTGCATGTGCGAGACCCGCGTGGAGCGATGTTGTCGTGGGTGCATCACTTGTTACGACTCGAGCGCGAGGCGCAGCACGATCTGCTGCTGACCGCAGAGCCGCAGGTGCCTTCGGGTTTCAGTGCGTGGTCGATGCAGGAGCAGCTGGATTGGGGGATTGACGCGTACCTTCCGCTGTGCGTGCGTTGGGTCGAGCAGTGGGTCGAGGCGGAGGCGCAGGGGCGTTTGAAGGTCTGCTTCACGACGTATGAGCGTTTTGCGTCGGATGCGGATGGGTTTGTGAGGTCACTGCTGACGTTCTTTGGGATCGACGGTTCACGGTTTGAACAGCGAGCGGTGGAGAAGACGATCGCCAACAACTTTCGAAGTGGCGAGCCGGACCAGTGGAAGCGGGTCTTGACGAAGGAGCAGCTTCAGCGTGCGGAAACGCTGATCCCCGCGTCCTTGTGCGAGCGATTTGAGTGGGCACGGGGGGTGGTCGGATGACCCGGCCTACGTTTCATTTCCTGACGGTGGTGTGGGGCGAGGCGTATACGCGGCTGTATGCCGACGTGGTGCTGCCCACGCACGCGTCTGCGGGGAACGCGGGGGCGTTCGCTGCCAACCGTGTGCCGGGCGATTGTTACGTGATCTACACGACGCGGGCGGATGGCGAGACGCTGCAACGCAGCGCTGGGTTTCATGAGTTGTCGCGGCTGATGGAGGTACGTTTCGAGTGGTTGGACGGCTGGTTTGAGGAGGGCGTTCCCAAGCATGCGATGCTGAGCAAGGCGCACAAGCACGGCATTGAGCGTGGCGCGGCTGCGCGTGCGGCGCTGGTGTTTCTCTGCCCGGACGCGATCTGGTCGGACGGCACGTTTGCGATGCTGCTTGGCCGGGTTGCTGCGGGCAAGCGTGGCGTGATGATGCCGGGGGTCCGGGTGTCGATCGAGTCGTTTGTGCCCGCGTTTGGCGGGCGGTTCCAGCCGGACGCGGACGGTGTGATCACGGCCGACGCGCGGGGTCTTGTGTCGCTTGGGCTTGGGCACTTCCATCAGATCAGCCGGACGCTGCGTTGGGATTCGCCGGTGATGAATCCGCACTGTTCGCACGTGTACTTCCCCGTGCCAGCTTCAGGCAGGGCGGTGCCGCTCAATGTGCATGATGGAGAAGGTTTGCCCGTGCCGGCGGAGACGCCGATGGCTGATGGCGACATCGTGGGGTACGTGATGCGTTGCTGGCACCTGCACCCGCTGATGGTGTGGCCGAGCCGATTTGATACGCGGTTTGCCTCGACGATCGACGGCGACTTTGTGATGCGTGCGTGCCCGGACCCGGACGATCTTTACGTCGTGACTGACAGCGATGAGTCGGTGGTGCTGGAGATGAGTCCCGAGTCGATGAACATCGAGCCCCGATATGCGCGTGAGGGCAGGGTGGGTGAGATCGCGCGTTGGCGGAAGATGTTTGCGGACCCGTATCACCGCCGATACGCAGAGCACAACCTGCGGCTGCATGACGGCAGGCCCGGCTGCTGGGAAGCGGTGGAGCGTCAGGCCGACCACGTCATGAGGTCGGTGATCGTTGCGGGGCGGACCAGCGTTGGCAAGGCCGTGCGAGAGCGTTGCGAGTCGGTCTGTGCGATGGTTCGCTCGAGGATGCCTGCGTTGCCGGGTGTGGGGCTGGCCGGTGTGGGGGTTGGTGTGTCTGGCGTCAAGGGCGTGTTGCTGCGTGGTGCGGGGCGTGTGCTTCGTCAGGTGTCGGGTCTTCAACGTCGCTGGAAGGTGATGTGTGTTGGGTGGTGGTTGCGCAACAGCGCGTGGTACCGGGCGAACTCGACGCAGTGGGCGGCGCATCTGCGTCGGCGGTGGTGGATCTTGCAGCACCACCACCGCGTGCTGATGATGCGCGGGCGAACGGTGGGCTGGCACAAGGTGCTGGGCGTGCGGACGCGGTGGTGGAACCTGCGCCACGGCCGGGGGCCGGTGTTGTTGCCGCCTCGGCCGGTGAAGCCGTGACTCTACTCAATCGCACTGCGCGGCCGAAGCATCGATGACGTCCCAGACATCTTCCACAACACCGCCGGCCAGTGTGGTGTGTGGCGGGCGTTCTGCGGGCGGGATGTCTGCGGTTGCTGCGCTGACAGGTCGGATGAGGCCCGGGTCGGTGCCCCACTTGCTTGCGAGGTGCTGGGCGACCTGCGTGTATGAGACATCGCGGTTGCCCGAGAGGTGCGTGATGCCCGGCGGTGGGTCGATGAGGTGCTCGATGAGCGTGCGCTGTTGGATCGGCGCGATCACGAGGTCGTCGAACGCGGTGGTGTGCTCGCCGCGTTGCCAGTGTGATTTCCATTGTGCCCAAAGGGTCGGCATGAGGCCGAGCACTTTGGTGGGCCGGACGACCGAGCCGTTGAGAGAAAGCACGATGTGTTCGAGCTTCGCCTTGGTTTGGCCGTAGACGCTTTGGGGGTAGGTGTGGTCGCGTGGCGTTCGATGTGGCGTGGAGCCGTCGAAGACCTGATTGGTCGAGAGGATGACGGTCTTGATGCCGCGTTGCGCGAGGCGTTGTGCGAGCAGCGCGGTGTGTTGCACGTTGATGCGGTGCGCTTCATCGGGGAATCGTCTGCAGTGCTGGAGCGAGGTGATGGCAGCGAAGAGATACGAGGTATGGATCGTGTCGGGCGGGTTGAAGTGTGCGATAGCGTCAGGGTTGGCAAGGTCGAGCGGGAGCGCGTTTGAGTGTGGTCTTCGGCTGGTGCCCAGGGACGGGATGTGCAGCGAGGCGAGACGTTGAGCGAGCGCGGAGCCGAGCGTGCCGTCGATGCCGACGATGAGTCGGGTGGGCGGCGGTCCTTGGTGGATGTGCGTGCTGCGGGTCATGCGGACGCCGGGTTGGTGGTCGCGGCCTTTGCGGGTGTCGGGGCGGGAACGGGTGCGTGTGGTGGCTGGTAGGCCTCGTCACGCGATCGTCGCCGGGCGTCGGCCAAGGCGAAGGCGGATCGGAGTGGCGTGGTGAGCAGTCGGTCGAACCATCGCCCCTGCAAGCCCCACTGAGCGTAAGCGCGTCTGACGTCACGCAGGCGGTTGGGCACCAGAGCATCTCGGAGCAAGTCGTACCCGCCAACCATCTCGAGCTGCCACCGCAGCGCCCACCGCCGACGGTGCTGCGATGGGAACAGGTGTTGCATCCCCGGCTCGCTCATTGCGGCGAGCATCGCTTGACCCAACGGCTCGGTGACGGCGGGGTCCAGCGACTGCTTCACTGAGAAGCTGTTGGGGTCGTAGGTCCACCGCACGCAGGGCTGATCGAGGTAGATGATGCCGTGCGTGAGCCCCAGCGCGCGTGCTGTGAAGAGGTCGGAGAGCAGCGCGAGGTCTTCACGGAAGCCGCCGATCTGCTGCAGCGCATCGAGTCGGTACAGCGTCGCTGCGGAGAAGCACGCGCCGGCGGGGTCTTGATCGAGGTGGTCTTCGAGGAAGCGCTGCGGCGAGCGGTACCCGCTGTCGGACCATGCGGGCACGGCGAGTCGATCGACGGTCTTGCCCGCGCGGTCGACGCAATCGACCCTGCCGAAAATCAGACCCGCCGAGGGATGGCTGTGTGCCCAGCGCATCGCCTCGGAGAGGAACCCGGGCAACACGACATCGTCCGCGGCAGCGCCGTAGACCCATTGGCCCCGCGCGTGTTGCAAGCCGGTGTTGAACGCCGCGAGCACGCCGCGGTTGTGTTCGTGTTTGACCAAGCGGAGCTTGGGGTAGCGTTGCGAGAGTTGATGTAAGAGTGAGACGCTGTGGTCGGTCGAGCCATCATCAACAGCGACGACCTCGCAGAAGCACGCCTCGTCGCGGTGGAGCGCTTCGATGGCGTGCGGGAGGTGTGCGGAGTCGTTGTAATTGGTCAGGATGATCGACAGCGTCGGTCGGCTCACGGTTCAGCTCTCCACGCCGACGGCGATGAGGTATTGGCACATGGGCAGGAAGCCCGTATGAACGACTTCATCGTTGGCTCCGAACATGAAGACGCGGTGAAAGTGGGCCGACATCTCTTCGTAAAGCCGCTCACCGGTGTAAAGATTGACGTGGCCAGCGTTGGTGACCGCCGAGGCGTACACGGCGCTGGTCTGATTGGGCGTGCCAACGATGACGAGCCCGCCGGCGCGGAGGTGCGACTTCATGCCTGCGAAGAAGGCGTGTGCGTGGTGCGGTTGGATGTGTTCGATGACATCGAAATTGACGGCCGCGTCGTAGGGATCGGTGTGCTCAGCTTCGTCAAGGAAGTTGGCAACGGCGAAGCTCGTGTCGGGCTGGGTCCAGTTCTGGCAGGCCGTCTCGATCAGGTCCGCATCGAAGTCGAGCCCGCGTGCAAAGCCGCACTCGCGCGCGAGCAGATACGTGCCCAGCCCCTCGCCGCAACCGATGTCCAGCACCCGCGAAGCTCGGCCCGTGTTGGCGCTGATGAGCTTGGACGCGAACTTGTAATAGCTCGTCGTGTACAGCAGCCGACGCGGCGAGCGACGGGCCTGATAGCTGTGCATGCTGCCAAGTGCCACCGGCGCAGCCCCGGCCATCAGGTCGATCACTGGCTGCCAGCGCGCGTGCTCTTGAGTTGCAGGGGGTTGGGTCGTCATCCTGTCGTCGTTCCTTGTTGCAAGTGGTGTGTGGTGTGAACCGGGCCGGATGCCGTCTTATCGAGAGCGACACGCCGCACGCGGGCCGATGCCCACGCCCATGACGTAATGACACATCGGCGCAAAGCCCGTGTGCACCACCTCGTCGTTGAGCCCGAACAGCAGCACCGTGTGGAACCACTGCCGCATCGTCTCCACCATGCGTTCGCCCGTGAAGAGGTTCACGTGGCCAGCCTTGCTCATCGGCGACGCGTACGCCTCGCTCGTCTGGTTCGGCGTGCCGACCACCGCGACCCCGTCGTCTGTCAAATGGTCCACGATCGACTGCCAGTACCTCGGCTCGACCTCTGGCATGATGTGCTCCACCACGTCCAAAGACACCACGCCTTCGAACCGCCCGTAAGACTTGCCCAGAAAATCGTCCGCCTCAAACGTCCGGCTTGGCGACGCCCAGTTCGCCTGTGCCGTCTCGACCGCCGAGGTGTCCAGGTCCACCCCGTGGTACCGCGACGCGAACTCCGCCAGGATCGGCGTGCCGATGCCCTCGCTGCATCCAAGTTCCAGCACCGACCGGGCCGGCCCAAGAGCCGGAGCCACCATCCTCGCCGCGAACTTGTACCGGCTGAGCACAAATGGGAACCGCTTGGGGTCCTGCCGCAAGTTGAAGGACCAGTGGTGCCCAAGCGTGATCCGCTCTCGCCCCAGCAGGTCCTTGACCCCTTCCCACACCTGGGATTCCGTCGCTGTCGATTTGTCCAGTGCCATCGCTCGATCGTAACACACACGACCCGGGTCGAGACGCTGCAACCCACTAGCAATCCCCCACGATACACCCCCTCGATCCGGCTCAACATTTCCCGCCACCCTGCCGATATGGCCTGACTGATGTTACGATCCGCATGATCGGCCTAGGACTTCCAGCCCATTCTCACAACAAAACCCCGGTTTATGTGTGCTTTGATCAGACCTAAAGCATTACATTAAATGAGTTTAAAAATAATAAGACGGGTCCCAAGGCCAGTGTGTCCTGCAAGTTTTTTTTCTACAGGGGTTGTCATTCCCGTGAGGTGTGGTTGTGTTGTCCCACCTCGGGGCGTCACCGAGGAGGTACCGTTCACCTGACATTTAGTTTGTCTTTACCCAATAATGGGGTATGCTAGCGGGAATGGGGGTTAAATGCCCCGCTCGTCAGGTGGATGGGACGGATTCAAAGTGTGTTCAAAGAAGCGAAAGGTTCAAGATGTATCACCAACTCGGAATGCTGCGTGCGGTTTCTGTCTCGTGTGCGATGCTTGCCGGTAGCTCGGCTGTCGCTGGTACTGCTTACAACTTCAATATCTATGAGAACACCTCGGGATCCACTCCCGCCGGCGCTCTCGGTGGCTACTTCGTCACAGGTGACGACAGCAGCGTGGTATTCAACTTCGGCAACCTCATGGGCCAGGGTTCCATCACGAACATCTTTTTCGAGTCGGGACTTTCGGCCTACCTCGCCGGCCCCACGCTGGACTTCGAGGGTGCCGGGCCCATCGGCAAGCAGTTCAGCTTGATCGAGCCCGCCGGCAACCCGCTCAACGCGTCCGTCCTCAACTGGACCGGTTCGTCGTACGAAGTTGCCACCTCCAGCTGGGTCTCGGGCCTAGGCATCGAGTCTGACCGGCTGTCCGTCAGCTTCGAACTGATCGGCACCAATTTCAATGACTTCACCGCGATGCTCGAAACCACCGGTAGCCGAGTCGCCGCCGGGGCCGTCATCGGGGGCGAGTTCGCCAACATCGCCGGTGCCACCGGCCCGGGCCTGCTCGCCGGTGGCGGCGGCAACAACGGCGGCGGCGGAGCCGTCGTCCCCACACCCACCGCCGCGATGGCCGGCCTTGCACTCCTGGGTGCAGCCGCCCTCAAGCGTCGTCGTGTCGCCTGATCTCTCAACCAACCCATCACCACCCACGCACAAGGCCCGCCATCACTGGTGGGCTTTGTCTTTTGCGCTGTCTCACAGGAAATCACCGCGATTTCCAAGATGGCACGATAGCCCTCAAATACATCAAGCGGACCCCCCGGCAGCACGGCGAGCTGCTCAAGCTGCTCCTCGCAGCGTGCGGGCAAAGAACGCCACTGTGCTTTCAAGCAGCAGTTGCCGATGCGCGAAATCGCTGAAGTCGTGGTCGGCCCCATCAATCGCCAAGCGTTCGTATGCCCGGCCAAGCGCCGCGCAGCGCTCTGCGTACAGCACGCTTTGATCAAACGGCACGACCGCATCACTCGGCGAGTGCGCCAGCAACACCGGACCGCGACCCTGCCCAAGCGCTGAGCCCGTATCGACCGCACCCAATGATGCAAAGAACCCGCTCCCGAGCTTCAACCCCCGGTACGGCACCCAGCCCTGATGTGCGACCAGCGATGACAACCCCGCCGGCGTCGTCGCTGTAAACACGCCGGGCAAGTCATACACGCCCGCCCACAACGCCAACGATGCAAAACCACTCTCCGCATCCACCGTCACCGCAGGCAGCGCCCCCAACGACAACCCCAGCACACCACGCCGCACCCCATCCGCCCACGGCGTCGCCGCGAGCCACGCAGCGACCGCCCGCGCATCACGCAACATCGTCGTCAGTGACAGGTCGATGAATCGCCCGGTCGAGTCGCCGCAGCCCGCCTGATCGAACCGCACGCAAGCGATGCCCGCCGCGCATAGACGCTCGGCAAACTCGGCGAGGTGGTACGCCTTGCCGAGCTTGGAGCCCGTGAGGCCGTGGACGACGAGCACGACCGGCACGGGCTGCGTATCGGGCGTGTCGGGCCGATCGATGCACACGGCAAGCTGCACGGCCGGCGTCGGGATCAAACACAGCTCTCGCATGCGGGCATGGTGATCCGCCGCAGCCGAGGTTGCAAGCGAGGAGATGCGATTGCAGATAGACGCGGATGAATGCGGAAGTGGTTGTAGCCACGTGTTGACAGCACGCGGTTTGGGAGACATGGAACACAAGGGCTGGACCGTTGGCGAGCGACGCACAACCCGCGACCTGTCAGGTGACGACGACGGTCACGCGTCATCATCGTGCAGTCTCCACGTCCATCCGCGTCCATCCCCGGTTCCAAACGCAGAATGCATCCAAGGCGAGGTTGCCCGCGCACCGTCCCGGCGGTACAACGCACGAACACCCGAACAGGAATCTCACAATGCGTACCCAAGCCATGCTCAAGACGTTCTCCCTCGCAGCCGTGCTGACCACGACGACCGTCGGCTGCATCACGCGCCCCAGCCAGGATGTCGCCCCCGTCCCGCCCGCGCCACTGGGCGGAGCCCCCGGGATCTCGCAAGGTCCGGTAGGGGGGGGGGCGATGTACGCCGACCCCTATGCGCAGCCCACGCAGCCCGGCCAACCCGCCGCGCCGCTCGCCAACGACCCGTTCGCTGTCCCACCCGCGTCGCAGCAACCGATGCCTGGTGATCCGTACGCACCCGCTGCCGGCGCTGCGGGCCGACAGTCGTACGTCGTGCAGAAAGGCGACACGCTCTGGTCAATCGCCAACCGCGTCTATGGCAACGGCCAGCGCTGGAAAGACATCCAATCCGCCAACCCCGGCCTCGACCCCACCCGCATGCGAGCCGGCCAAACGATCCTGCTGCCGTGAGCTTTTTTCAGCCACAGATGAACACGGATGAGGCAAAGAGGTGGCCACGGAATCAGATGAAGCCGCGGAAGGGTCAGAGAGGAATTGATTTCATCACTCCCCTCCCAAAGGGAGGGGGGTTACGAAGCGGTCTTTCGCGCTTTGCACTTTGCGCTTCCCGCTCACGCCGGTTCGC
>DAIOEG010000039.1:10248-11812 GCA_036746415.1 Phycisphaera sp.
GCTGGAGAGTGCGAGCATGCGTTTACGCAGTTCGGCGGTGGCGGCTTCGATGTCTTCGCCTTTGCCAACGTGCATGGCCGGGCCGAAGGACACACGGCTGCGTGAGGGTCGGAACAGGTGTGTGAGGAGCGACTTGGCTTTGGGGGTTCCTTCGATCCAGACGGGGACGATGGCGGCGCCGGAGAGCCGTGCGATGGTGGCGACGCCTGGCTCGAAGGGGCCGAGGATGCGGTGGTCTCGCTGGAGCGAGCCCTCGGGGAAGATGCCGACGATGTGTCCTTGCTTGAGCGCAGCGACGATCTGGCGGAGTTGTTTGAGTCCTGCTTCGGGTGGGCCGTCGCCGCCTGCGTGTTCGAGGCAGATGGGTTCGATGGCTTTCCAGAAGGGTTCGAGGAGCGGGAAGCGGTAGGACGTGAGCATGAGCCAGCGGACCATGCGTGTGGTGGCCGACTGCATGAGGAAGGGGTCCAGCCCGGTGGTGTGGTTGGCGGCGAGGATGACCGGCCCGGTCATAGGGATGTGGTGCCGACCGCGCCACTGCAGGCGGTGCCAGACGAGGCAGAAGAAGCGCTGGAGCTTCCACGCGGCGTTGGCGGTCTTGTTGGGCATCGGCCCTTCCATGAGGTAGCGCACGAAGAACCACAGGCCGATCAGCGTCATGATCGGCCCGACGACGTCCAGGACGCGCAGGATCCACAGGTCGGAGTTGAGCCCAAACGCCGGCATCTTCCACACCAGCAGCGTGACCAAGAGCGACGCAACGGTGGTGTTCATCGAGTCAAGCCCCATGACCCGGCCGCGGATGTAGTCGGGGGCGATGGACTGGAGCAGCGTCATGATGCTGATGATCGTGACGTTACCGAAGAGCCCGGCGAGGAAGACGCAGAGCATGGTGACGGTATAGAACGGCGAGTTGGCGAGGATGACGACGCACACGCCGGTGGTGATGAGCCCGCTCATCATGGGCAGCTGCGCCTCGCGTCGCGTGCCCATCCAGGCGACGACGCCCGCCCCGGCGAGCATGCCCAAGCCAACGGTCGCGCTCATCCAGACAAAGTGGGTCTGGAGCTTAGCCCCGGTCCACCCGAAGTTGAGCTTGCCGATGGCCAATGGCGCTGAGTAGACCAGGAACGCGACACCCCAGACGAGGCAGTGCAGCATGGTGAGCTGGACGATGCGCTTGTGTTGGAAGATGTAGATCGCGGCTTGTTTAAAGGTGCGTTCCTTGCGGACTTCTTTGGGCGCTTTGTGTGTTTGTAGGCGGAGGAAGGCGAAGAAGGTGCCCGAGATACCGTAGACAAAGACGGCCATCAGCAGCGCGCGTTTGACGGTGCCGGCTTCTTCGGGGTCGATGATGAGGTCACCGATGACCGAGCCGATCATCGAGGCGATGACGGTGATGGAGATGAGAAGGGCGTTGCCCGCCTGCAGCTGCTTGGGCGGGAGCAGCTGGGGGACGATGGCGTTCTTGGCGGGGCTGAACAGCGCGGCGAAGGTGCCGACAAAGAAGAGGATCGCCAAGACCTGCCAGTGGCGGTCCTCGGGGATGGTTGCCGACATCATG
>DAIOEG010000040.1:0-11739 GCA_036746415.1 Phycisphaera sp.
CGCATACAACGGCTGCCGAGGATGTCCCGCCCCGACCGTTGCGGTCGCCGGGAACGCCTCTATTCACCGATTCAAACGCGCTTCGTGCAACTCGCTGTGCATCACAAAAACGCCATGCGCTCAACATGAATCGCGCAGGCGTCAAAGCCACACCCGCTACCCGCCACACCTCATGAAGCTCTGTTTGCGACGCGCCTGCCGTACGCGGAAACGCAACGACACGCTCAGGCCGTCACCCCGTCGAGAAACCGCAGCACCTCGTCCAATAACGCCCGGCCTTCGTTAAACGAGATCCGTTCGCGCGTCGCCGACGCGTCGCCCCACGCGAACGCCGACAGCTCGGTCGGCTGGATCGTCACGTCCTGCGAGCCAACCCGGCCGAGGTAGTAGTACACCGTCTTGCGGACGCGCTTGCCGCTGCGCTTCGTGAACTCGTAGTGCTCTTCAAACGCTGGCGACTCGGTCAGCACCAGGTCGGTGATGCCTGTCTCTTCAGCGAGCTCGCGCAGGGCGGTGTCGATGGGCGACTCGCCCTTGTCGGGGTGGCCTTTGGGGAACGCCCAGTGCCCGGCCGTGTGCTGCACGAGCAGGAACCGCCGACCCCGCGACCCGCCGGGGCCCTCGAACATCGGGATGACGCCGCAGGAGAAGTCGGTGTCCATGTGGGGATGGTAGAAAGTCGGAAGTCGGAAGTCGGAAGTCGGAAGTCGGAAGTGAAGAGTGGAGAGAGGTTCTTCATCACTCCTTTCCACTCCCGGAACGTGAGTGGGTTGTAAAACGATCCTTGAGAACCGCGCCGAGATAGTTCCGCAGTAGCCGGAGGCCGGCGGCCTCCGGGCCGATGGGGCTTCCCCGTCGGCTTCGAATGACGATACGTCGCGCATCCACGGATTCATTGCTCACCACGTCAATCCTCGTGGGCGAAGCGTCCACGATCCGGACGGCACCGCCGTCCGGCTACGCCGACAAGATCCGATGCGGTGTGCATACGCGGAACGATTCACCCTCATACCGGGCCTGCAACCGATCTATCCACGATGAACCACCCACGCTTCACACGCGCACAGATCGGCATCGGTGTCTTCACCGCCGCGTACCTGCTGGCGGCGGCGGTGGGCGCGGCGGTCATGCGCAACGGCGAGTTTGTGTTTTACTTGGTCATCATGCTCGTGCTGGTCGGGGTGGTGCTGGCGATCCACCGGCGGTGCGGGTTCTCGACGGCGCTGCTCGCGGCGTTGTCGGTGTGGGGCGCGGCGCACATGGCGGGGGGGTTGGTGCCCGTGCCCGAGAGCTGGCCGATCAACGGCGATCAGCGGGTGCTGTACTCGTGGTGGATCGTTCCGTGGGGCGGGTCGGGCGTGTTCAAGTACGACAACCTGATCCACGCGTACGGCTTTGGTATCACGACGTGGGCGTGCTGGCAGGGGCTGCGCGCGTCGGTGGGCGATGTCTCGCCGACGCTGGGCCGGCTGGTGCTGTGCTCGGCTGCGGCGCAGGGCTTTGGTGCGCTCAACGAGGTGATCGAGTTTGTCGCGACGCTCCTGGGCCCAAGCAACGTCGGCGGCTACGTCAACACGGCCCTTGACATGGTGTGGAACCTCGTGGGGACGGTGATGGCCGCGGCGTGCATCGCATTGGCATCCGGCAGGCGTGAAACGGTCGCGTGAATCGTGATGACCTTGCCGCGTTGGTACTCTTTCAGCCCTGATGACCGACCGCCGACCCACGATGCTCGTGATCTCGCAGACCTATCCGCCGGACCCCGCGGCGGTGGGGCAGCACATGCACGAGGTCGCGGCGGCGATGGTGAAGCGCGGTTGGCGCGTCGTGTCCGTCGCGGCCGATGCGGGTTACGACGACCCTTCCAAAAAGTTTCCGAGGCGCGAGGTGAAAGACGGCGTCGAGGTCCGACGCTTGCCGTTCTCCAGCTTCGGCAAAAAGAGCATGGCGATCCGCCTGCTCGGCGGGCTTGCTTTCACGGCCCAGGCGACCCTCCGCGCCGCGTGGACCCGGGATGTCAAAGTCGTCCTCGTGTCCACCTCGCCGCCCATGGCCCCGCTCGCAGGGATTGTCATTAAAACGCTCCGCCAAGTTCCGGGGGTGTTCTGGGCCATGGACATCAACCCCGACCAGATGATCGCCATGGGCAAGACCACGCCCACTAGCGCGTCGGCCCGGCTGTTTAACGCCATGATCTCCGCGACGCTCCGGCGGTTCGAGCGGACCATCACGCTCGACAGCTACATGGCCGAGTCGCTGCAACGCAAGCTCCAAGAGCCCAGCAACCGCATCATGGTCATCCCGCCTTGGTCGCAAGACGAGCACATCAAGCCGGTCACGCATGCCGACAACCCGTTCCGCAAACAGCACGGCCTCGAGGGCAAACGCGTCTTCATGTACTCGGGCAACCTCTCGCCCGTCCACCCCATCGATACGTTCCTCGAAGCCGCCCGGCGGGTGCAGGACGACCCGGTCGCGCAGTTCGTCTTCATCGGCGGGGGCCAGGGCAAGCAGCTCGTCGAGCGGTACGTCCAGCAGCACGCGCTGCGCAACGTGCTCACGCTGCCGTTCCAGCCGTTCGAGACGCTCAGCGCGTCGCTATCGGCGGCGGACGTGCACTTGGTGTCGATGGGGCCCGCGATGGTGGGCATCGTGCACCCCTGCAAGGTGTACGGGGCGATGGCGGTGGCCCGGCCGATCCTGGTCGTCGGGCCAGTGCGTTGCCATTTGAGCGCGTATCTGGAGCGTTTCCAGTGCGGCTGGCGTGCGGACCACGGCGAGGTGGACGCGATGGAGCGGATCGTGCGCGAGGTCTGCCACCTGCCACAGGACGAGCTGGACCGGCTGGGCCTGAATGCGTTTCGCGCGAATCGTGAAGAACTATCGTTCCGGGCCTTGTGTGGCCGATTCTGTGATCAGATTGAGGCGCTGGCCGGCGGCGAGAAGCATTGAATCGCCAAGCCGCCAAGGAAGCCAAGGCCCGCCAAGAAAGCGGGTTGCACTCCATACGGCCTTGGCGGGACTTGGCCCGCTTGGCGTCTTGGCGATTCACTTTCAAAACAGTTTGCAAGGACGCGAACCATGTCGAAACCTCTTGTGCTGGTGGCGGGTGGCGGTGGCTTCATCGGCGGGCACCTCACGGCCGACCTGCTGGCGCGGGGCTTGCGCGTGCGCTGCGTCGATCGCAAGCCGATGCGCGAGTGGTACCAGCGGTTCGATGAAGCGCAGAACGTAGTGGCTGACCTGTCGCAGTTGGAATCGTGTCAGCGCGCGTGCAAGGGCGTGGACACGGTATACCTGCTCGCGGCGGACATGGGGGGCATGGGGTTCATCGAGACGCACAAGGCCGAGTGCATGCTGAGCGTGCTGATCTCGACGCACGCGCTGGTGGCGGCGCGGGACGCGGGGGTGAAGCGGTTTTTCTACGCCTCCTCGGCGTGCGTCTACAACGCCGACAAGCAGCGCGACGCCAACGTGACCCCGCTGCGTGAAGAAGACGCGTACCCCGCGATGCCCGAAGACGGCTACGGCTGGGAGAAGCTCTTCAGTGAACGCATGTGCCGGCACTTCCTCGAAGACTTCGGCCTGCAGACCCGAGTTGCGCGGTTCCACAACGTCTACGGCCCGCACGGCACGTGGGACGGCGGACGCGAGAAAGCGCCCGCAGCCGTGTGCCGAAAAGTCATCCACGCCAAAGCCACCGGCAACCACAGCATCGAAATCTGGGGCGACGGCCAGCAGACCCGATCGTTCATGTACATCGACGACTGCATCGCCGGCATCCACCGCATCACCGACCTGCCACGCCTCGTGCCCATGAACCTGGGCAGCAACGAACTGGTCACCATCAACCAGCTCGTGAGCATCGCCGAGGACATCGCGGGCATCACGCTCGAACGACGCTACAACCTCGACGCGCCCAAAGGCGTCAACGGCCGAAACTCCGACAACACGCTCATCCAGCAAGAGCTGGGCTGGTCGCCCTCCATCCGCCTGCGCGACGGCATGGAACACACCTACCGCTGGATCCATGACCAGTACCACGCGCAGACAGGAAGCCAGCGCTCGCCGGACATGGCCCCGGTGGTCACCGCCAACCTGCCAATCCCCGGCTCGTCCCGAAAGCGAGCCGAGAAACACGCCGCTTGATTCGCGGGCACCCTTCGCGCATACTACCCGGCTCGACACCGCCGACCGGCTGGTCCGTCGGTGCGTCGAACAACCGAGCAAGACCCAAACAACTCCGCACCCCGCGAGCTTCCCCATGGCCAACACAGCATCCGCCGAAAAACGCATCCGCCAGAACGAGACCCGCCGAGGCCTGAACCGCTGGCGCAACCGCCGATTCCGCGAGGCCATCAAGGACTACCGCGAGTGCATCCTCCACGGCAGCGTCACCGACTGCGAAACCAAGCTCCAAGCCCTCTACAAGCTGCTCGACCAGGTCGCCGCGACCCCGGCCCTGCACAAGAACACCGCCTCCCGCTACAAGAGCCGGCTCTCGACCGCCCTCAACCGCAAGCGCTCCGCCGTCAAGGTGTGAGCCGTTGCCACACGATCCAACCCAAAGCCCCGCATCAGTGCGGGGTTTTTTGTGCGCGTGGGTTAGAACCGTACCTATGCTTGAAACGTCTCGGAAACTAAAGGAGTTGCTTCATAACTCCCCTCCCTCTGGGAGAGGGGTTGTGAAGTCGTTTTTTGATCGATGTGGGGATTGTCATCGCAACCACCAAGCCATGTCTACGCGCGGCGTCCTACGATCCTGTATGAAACACCTCGCCGCGTGTCTGCTTGCGTGTCTGCTCTGCTCCGCCGCCGTCCGCGCAGCGGAAGCACCCGACTACACCGGTGATGCGTTTGCCAAGGCGTGGTACGACGGCAACGCCGAGCTTGCGAGTTACGAGCTTGTGTACCCGCGCTACGGGCAACCCCGGGCCGGCACGGCGGTGGCCATCACCGTCACTGAAGACTTCGATTGGAAACGCCGGGTCAAGCACGACGGCCCCATCGACGAGACTTCCCGGGGTTCCGGGGGCAACGTGAAGTTCAAGGTGGTCAAGCTCAACCTCATCGAAGACTTCCCCACCGGGCTCTACGACTACAACCTCATGAGCAGCGTGTTCGTCGCCGCCGAGCCCGTGAAGCACCTGCGAGCAGGCAGCGTCGTGAAGACCACCTTCAGCGCCCAGGAGTGGTGCGGCCAGGCGTGGCAGCAGGCGGTCTGGGACACCGAGCAACGCTTCAACAAACCCATCGTGAACGTCCAGTCGCGCAGCTACTTCGAAGGCGAGGCGGACCGCGAAGACACGATGCCCGCGCCCCCGGAAGGGTTTGCGGAAGATGCGCTGATGTTGTGGGCGCGCGGGCTTGCCGGCCCCGTGGTGCCGCCGGGCGAGTCGCTTGTCGTGCCACTGTTACGCAGTGCAGCGGTCAGTCGGCTGCAACACGTCCCGACCGTCTACGACTCGGCTGTGCTCACCCTCCAGCCCGCCGGCCCGACGATCCGCCACGAGCAGCTCGGCGACGTCGAGGTCTACGTCGCCACCGCCAAAGTCACCCGCGCCCCCGCAACCAACCTCTTCACAGGCCGGCCCGTCCCCGGGGAGGTTGACACCTACGTCTTCACCGTCGAAGCCGCATCACCCCACCGCGTCCTCCGCCTGCAACGCAGCGACGGCCTGGACATGATCCTCCTCAAGACCGCCCGCATGCCCTACTGGCAACTCAACAGCCCAGACGCCATCAACCAACTCAAAGAACTGGGCCTGTCCCCTCGCCCGCAGCGGATGCCGTAAGTTTCTTCAAACCTGTCAATCTCATGCGTGGTCGCTTGACTCTGACCTCGGCGCGACTATGTTCCCTTGCTGACGGATCCAAGCCCGGCGGCAACGCCACGGAATAACCGACCCACCAGGCGTGTTGTGTTTTTAGCGATAGCGAGACGGACCATGAACCCAACGACCTTCACCCAGCACGTTTCGATCGGCACCGCCAATTCGGCGATGGCGTGTCCTCTCGCGCTGTGGTCGATGGGCTGCCAACAGGCAAAACGTCACGCAGCCGACACCCTGCCTCCCCGGTAAGCACCGCTTGAACCAAGCGACCACCCGGCTTCGGAGGCAACCCCTTCGAGGCCTTTTTTACTGCACGAATTTTCATCCGATTTGAACTCGCTCGCCGACGCGACACCTGCAAGCTAAAGATCCGTGGGCGGGCACTGAGAAAGAAGTTGGACCATGATCAGCACTGTTGAACTCTCTGAAGCATTCGCGGCCGTGGGCGCCCGTGTCCGGTTGTCACCGATCGGGCTGGACTTCCGGGTGCGCAGGGGCGAGTCGGGCATCGAGGTCGCGGTGGCCCGTGACGACAAGGGGCCGTTCTTTGATGTGCGTGTGAACTACACCCGCGTGGTGGCGTTGCACGTGGCCGAGGTCGATCCGAAGGAGCGTTACGTGATCCTCGCCGCCGACGACTGGGGCGACGATGTCGAGGCCCCGGCCCGGATGTTCCGCTGCGGGCTGGCCCCCGGCGGGTGGTACGTCGAGCCCTTCGTCGCGGACCCGGGGGTGTGATTTTTTGCCACAGATGAACACGGATGCAAGCGAAGAGCATTTGGCCACGGAACACGAGGAATGCACTGAAATGAAACTGCACTCAAAAGCGTTTGTTTCAAGCTTTCTGACTTCAGTGGCTTCTTCCTGTTCCGTGGCCAAATGCCCCCGCTTCCATCTGCGTTCATCTGTGTCCATCTGTGGCTAAAAAATGCTTCCAGCATCCAGCCACGTGTATCGTGCGTATCTTGGAATAGCCCAAGAGGACGCAGACATGACGACCGATATACTTTCAATCGTCCCTTACAACACCCGCCTCCTCCTCACGCTGGGCGGCATCCTGCTGCTCGGCGTTTTTTCTTTTGCGTTGCCGGCGTGCCAGTCCGCGCCGACGCTCGCGCCTGCGGACCGCTTGGCGAGCTACTCGGATGAGCCCTGGCGTGCCGTGCTCTCGGCCAGCGTGCGCAACGGGCTGGTCGATTACGCCGCCATCGACGATCGACTCAGCCTCGAGCTGGACCGCTACCTCTTTGCCGTTGCCAACTTCGGCCCGACCACCACGCCCGAGGCGTTCCCCACCCGCGACCACCAGCTCGCCTACTACCTCAACGCCTACAACGCCTTCATGATCCGCAAATGGCTCGACAGCGGCGCACGCACCGCCAAGCCCGGCAAGGGTGTCAACTGGCTCGTGTGGTTCACGACCGACCAGTGGGCGATCGACGGCGGGTACATGAGCATGGATGCGCTCGAGCAACGTCTGATCCGCCCGCGCTTCAACGAGCCGCGTATCCACTTCGCGCTGATCTGCGGGGCCGAGTCGTGCCCACCGTTGCTGAATGAGGCGTACACCGCGGCACGCCTCACGGCCCAGATGGACGCGGTCGCTGCGCAGTGGTTTCAAGAGCCCGACGCACTCGTTGTCAATGCCGACGGCTCGATCGAGCTGTCCAGCATCCTCAAGTGGTACCGCAGCGACTTCGATGCACTGGGCGGGCTGCGTGGCACGCTGGACAAGTACCTGCCCAAGAGCGACCCGCGCAAGGCGACAGTGATGCAAGCGTTCGACGCGGGTCGTGTGTCGTTCCTGCCGTACGATTGGTCGATCAACAAGGCGTTCTAACGCGACGTGAGATCACGATGCAGGCCCACACAACACCACCGCTGACGGTCGCGGTCCTGATCCCCGCCCGCAACGAGTCGGCCAGGATCGGGCCACTCATCGACCGCTTAAAGCGTGACAACCCAGGCGTGGTGGTGGTCGTGTCGGATTGCCGATCGACCGACGCGACAGCGGCGCTGGCGGAGCAGCACGGCGCGGTGGTGGCGCGGGGCGAGCTCGTGACCGGCCGGGGCAGCGCGATCACGGCGGGCTTGGCAAGAGCCAGCGAGCTTGGCATCGAGCCGGACGTGTGGTGGATGCTGCATGCCGACTGCGAGCCGGCGCACGATTGGCACACGAGCATCACTGGAGCGTTGCAGGATAAACGCGTTGTGGGCGGCGCGTTCACGCAGCGGTTCGGGTTCGAGGGCGTGCCGTGGAGCGCTCGGCGTTTGCTTCGGTTCGTGACGTTTTGCGACCGCACACGCTATGCGCTCACGGGCGTGTTCTACGGCGATCAAGGCATCTTCGTGCGCAGCGATGCCCTCCGCAGCATCGGAGGGATGCCCGCGATGGACCTGTTTGAAGACGTCGAGCTGTGCCTCCGGCTACGCAAGCTCGGTCGGGTCGTGTTGCTTCCGCAGCGGATGACGACCAGCCCGCGCCGGTTCTTAAAGAACGGCGTGCTGCGGCAGTTGCTGCACGACACACGGTTGATGCTGATGTACCGGCTGCATGGTTGCCGGGCGTGGGATGCGGAGCGTTACAACCGCGAAGGCACGGACGATGCAGGGACCGCAGCGGGCAACGGCGGCAGGCCAAGCACGTTGGCGGATGCGCCGTAGTAAAGCGTGGGCAAGAGATCGCTTGGCAGTGCGCAGCCGTGCAGTGTCGGCGTGCTCAGCGGCGGGTGGTGCGCCGGGTCGGTCATGTGCAGGTCGGGGTCCACGATGGGAGATGGGCCATGGTGCGCGGTCTCGAAGAGCGTGCGCAGGGCCCAGAAGCGCGACGCGTAGAGGTCGAAGCCGTACCCTTGGCCAAGGTCGGTGCCCGTCGCGGTGGCGTTGGTGTCGAAGGCGACGATGTCGGTGCCAAAGAGCACACGGCCCGGGTTTCCTTCGATGAATGCCTTGAGCTTGTGCGGGTGCTTACTTAGCTCGCGGACCTGCCACTTGCAGGCGCTCGTATCGACGACGTAGTTGGGGTGGCGGTCGAGCAGGCCCTGCAGGAACCCCAGGTCCTCGGGGCTGCCGCCCATGTGGGCGCCGATGAAGGTGATGTCGGGGTAGTCGTCGAGCAGGCGCTCCATCGGGGCGTACTGGGCGCGCTTGGTGTCGTAACGCGCGGCGTCGGCGTACTTGGTCGCGAACCACGTGTCGGGGTCGGCGATGTGCATCATGATGACGCGGTAGCCCAGCGACAGCGCCTTCTCAACGCCACGCCGACGGATCGGCGAGTCGAGCAGAAACGGGTGACCCACGTCGGGGTCGCTGAGGACCGCGTCACGCTGCGCAGTCGGCGACTGGTCGGGGATGTCACGGCCGCGCGGGGCGCACCAGAGCTTGAGCACGGTGGTGCCCAGCTCGTGACGGAAGCGCGTGATGTCGTCCAGCCAGTGGTCGGTGAAGATCGAGAGGTCCTTGGTCTGCATGAATCGCCGGAAGTCCGGCACGCAGATGAACGAGAGTTTGTCGCTGAAACGCGGGTGCAACTCGGCGGCGTGGTCGAAGCCGCACATCGTGAAGGTGTGCACGACGTTGTAAAGCTCGGCTGCCTCAAAGAACAGCTCGGCTGCAACGTGCGTGCCGATGTGCGTGTGGCAGTCGATGACCGGGCCGGGGTAGGGAAGCGTCGAAGCGAGCGCGCGGTAGTCGAGGCCGAGCGTGTTGGCGGGGTTCGATGGCGGGATTGGGGCTGATGCGTTGGGCATGGCCCGAGTGTAGGCGTGGCGTGTCAGGATCGCGTGGGGCCTGTAGGTTGTGGGCGTATGCACCGAAGCAGGATCGAGCTGGTGGCGTTGGACCTGGACGGCACGCTGTTGCAGGAAGACAAGACGGTGGCCGTGCGCGATGCGCAGGCGGTGAGAAGGGCGGTGTCGCTGGGCGTGCGGGTGGTGATCGCGTCGGCGAGGCCACCGCGCGGGACACGGGCGATCATGGAGGGCCTGGGACTGCGCGGGCCACAGGTGAACTACAACGGCGCGTTGGTGTGTGATGTGAACGGCAACGCAGCGCGTTTTGAAACGCTGCGGCATCGGCCGATGGCGTTTGAGTGGGTCAAGCGCGTGGTGCTCGAGGCGCGGCTGCGCGAGCCGACGGTGCGGGCGGATTTGGAAGTGATGGACCGTTGGGTGACGGACCGCGGCGATGAGCAGGGGATGACGGCAACGGCGAAGCTGTGCCCGCCGGACGTGGTCGCGGCGATCGACGCGTGGGAGCCAACGCCCGTGACCAAGCTCATGTTGTCGGGCGAGGCGGGCGCGGTGGCGTCGCTTCGGCGTTGGTTGGATGCGGAGCACGGCCCGATGGTGTCGATGGTGCAGACTGAGCCGTGGCTGTTGCAGGTGGTCGCGGCAGGCGTGGACAAGGGCGAGGCGCTCGCGTGGCTGTGCGGTCGGCTGGGCGTCGATTGCGCGACGGTGCTGGCGGTGGGGGACAACGAAAACGACGAGCCGATGCTGCGGTGGGCGGGCACGGGCGTTGCGATGGGCCACGCACCAGACGCTGTCAAGGCGTCCGCCGACGCGGTGGTGGCAACCAACGTTGACAACGGCGTTGCGGAAGCGATCGAGCGTTGGGTGTTGTCACGGTTTTGATTCAACTCGCGTTGCCATCTCCCTGTCCTCCGTGTTGAACCTCTTCACTTCGCGCTCTCCGACACAGGCACCGGCTTGTTGTCTTCGAGTGCCTTGAGCTTTGCGTCGATGCGCTCGCCGAGGCCGTTGATCTCAGGGTCGGGGAAGTCGGTTGGCGTCTCGAGCATCACGCGGGCCTGCTCCCACGCGGCCTTGGCGTCCTCGGGTTTATTCAGGCGGTACAGCACATCGCCCAAATGGTCGGCGATCACCGGGTACGGCTCACGCTCGAGCGCCTTGCGGAGCCAGGGCTCGGCGGCGGTGAAGTCGCCGAGCTTGTAGAGCACCCAACCCATCGAGTCTTGATACGCGCCGTTCTCGGGCTCGGCGTCGAGCGCTTTTTGGATCATCGTCTTCGCTTCGTCCAAGCGTCGGCCCTGCATCGCGAAGCGGTAGCCCAGCGCGTTGTTCAGTAGCGCATCGTCGGGCGCATCACGCAGCAACTTCTCCAGCAAACGCTCCGACGCGCCCGCGTCGCCACGCAGCTCCATCTGGATCGCGGTCGTATAACCCACGGGCATACGACGATCGGCGGGCAGCGTGTCCAGCAGCGTGATCAGCCGATCGACGGCCTCGTCCGGGGGCAGGTGTTGGAGGATGCGCCACGTCAGCTGCGCGGGGAAGACCACCGACTCTTCATCGCCCTCGTTGGCGACCATCTCGGCGACGACGGCAAGCGCCTCATCGGTCTTGCCCGCAAGCGATAACGCCATCGCGCGGTGCTGGTTGCGCTGCGGCCCCGGCGGGGACAGCTCCGCAAGCGTCTCGTGCAGCGGCAACGCTTTGGAGCGGTCGGCGGCGGACTGTTCGTACACGATCGCGGCGATGCTGAGTACGCGCGCATCCTCGGGCGAGGCCCGGACGATCGGGTCCAGGTGACGCACGGCGTCGGCCCAGCGCTCCAATGAGGCGTAGGTCTGCACCAGTTGCATCGGCATCAGCGCATCGCCGGGGAAATCCTTGACGTACTGCTCCATCACCTCGGCGGCGGCGTCTTGGTCGCCCTTGACCAGCATCGCTCGCACGAGGAGGCGACGCGCGTCGGCGTCGCGGGGTTGGCGCTCGATCGCTTCACGGATCAGCGCGGTGGCCTCGTCGATGCGCTCGGTCCGCAGGTAGATGTCGATGAGCAGGGCGCGGGCCTGCGGGTCGTGGGGGTGGTCTTGCAACACCTCGTTCAGCAGACGCTCGGCTTGCTCATCGTTGCGCTGGGCCTCGAAGTTCTCGGCGAG
>DAIOEG010000041.1:0-3328 GCA_036746415.1 Phycisphaera sp.
CGACGCGGCGCGCTCGATGCGGTTACGATGTTCGACATGGCAGGAGCGCAAGCGGGCCAATCGGTCGTGGGGCATGGTGAGCGTGGCTTCAATGGGTGGGCCGGTGTGCGTCTATCGTCGGGTTGGGTGGGGGGTGCGTTGCTGCTGCTAATCGCGTTGCCTTGTTTTCTGACGTTTCCGTGGGCACTTGAGCGGTATGACTTGCAGGATGTCTCGGACCCGTCGGCTCAATTTGCGCCGCCGAGTCTGAGCGAACCGATGGGCACGGATGATCTGGGGCGTTCGCTGCTTTGGCGTTGCATGATGGGCGGGGCGATCTCGCTGCTCATCGGCGTCTCGGCAGCGGGGCTGGCTCTCTTCATCGGTGTGAGCTGGGGGATGATCGCGGGGTTCTTTGGCGGGTGGGTCGATGGGCTCATGATGCGCATCGTCGATGTGATCTACGGCTTGCCTTACATCCTGATGGTCGTGCTGCTGAGCATGGGCATCGGCGGGGTGATCGATGGTCTCGATGGCTGGTCATATGCGCGCGAGCAGCTGTCGGCAGACACGGGGTCGGCGTACGAGCCGTGGTGGTTTGTCACGGTTCTGCGGGACTACGGCTCGGCGGTGAACGTGCTGACGCTGGTGCTGGCGATCGGCCTGGTGAGCTGGCTGACGATGGCGCGGGTAATCCGCGGGCAGGTGCTTAGCTTGCGCAGCCAGCCGTTCATCGAAGCGACGCGAGCGCTTGGCTTGAGCACGCCCCGGGTGCTGGTGCGACACATCCTGCCCAACCTGATCGGGCCGATCGTGGTGTACGCGACGCTGGCGGTGCCGCAGGCGATCCTGCAGGAGAGCTTCCTGAGTTTCCTTGGCATCGGCGTGCGGGCTCCGCTGCCCAGCTGGGGCAACCTCGCGGCGGAGGGCGTAGAAGAGCTGCCGACACTGGTGTCACCAGAGCTTGCGATGAACTGGTGGCTGGTGGTGTTCCCGTGTGTCTTGCTGGGGGTGACGTTGCTTGGGTTGAACTTTGTGGGCGATGCGTTACGGGAGCGGTTCGACCCGCGCGGCCGGCGATGACGTTGAACACGCCTGGACGAGTATTCCTCTGATTCGCTAGGTTATTGCACTATGAGCATAAAATTCGGAATGCGTGACGCGGTGCATCTCGTGCTGCTGTTGGCGATCCTCGCGGGTCTGTGGCTCCTCTTGAAGCAGCGCGACCGCCACTGGGAGCTGATGCAGTCGATCGACGACAAGCTCGGCCGACAGTCGCAGGACCTGGGCAAGATCGCCCGCGCTCTGGAACGCGGCGCGGTGGCGATGCCTTCGGCAACGAACGCAGCACCGGGAGCCACGTTCACCTCGCACGACCGCCTCGCCCGGGCACACGCCGTCCCCGGCTTCACGCTGGGCGACTGGGTCATCGACGTGTTCGCCTCCACCGTGGGAAAGCTCACGCCCATGCTCGCAGGCGACGTGGGCGCAAGTGTCGTGTCGGGATACGTCCTTGAGTCGCTCGCCGACCGAGACCCCGACACGCTCGCATGGTCGCCGCTTGTTGCAACACGCTGGGACGTCAGCGACGACGGCCTCACGATCCGCTTCGAGCTCAACCCCGCTGCACGCTTCTCCGACGGCGAGCCGCTCACCAGCAAAGACGTGGTCTTCAGCTACGACCTCATCATGAACCCTCGCATCGATGCGCCCCGCCAACGCGTGTACTACAGCATGATCGAGTCGGTCGTTGCCGACGGCCCGCACGTGGTGACTTTCAAGCTGCGAGAGCCGTACTTCCTGGGCTTCAACATCTGCGCCGGGCTGGAGGTGCTGCCCGCGCATTGGTACGGCCAGTTCACTGAAGATCAGATCAATAAGTCCACCGGCTTTCTCGTGGGCAGCGGCCCGTACCGCCTCGCGGAAAAGCCCGAGGACTGGAAGCCCGGCGAAGGCAAGATCGAGCTGGTGCGAAACGAGAACTTCTGGGGCCCCGAGCCGGCGCTGGACCGCGTCGTCTTCCGCATCATTGAAGACGGCAACGCCCGGCTTGCGTCGTTTCGCAACGGTGAGATCGACCGCCTGGGCCTTGAGGCCGAGCAGTTTGTGAAGCTTAAGGACGACGCACAACTGCTGGACAAAGCCAAGCTGTACCGTTTCGCCTCGCCCGCTGCGGGTTACCGCTTTATCGGTTGGAACCAGCAGCGCGACGGCAAGCCCACGCCTTTTGCCGATAAGCGCGTCCGACGAGCCATGACCATGCTCGTCAACCGCCAAGAGATCGCCGACGTTATCGAGGCCAAGCTCGCCACCGTTGCCAGCGGCCCGTTCCATCCGCTCGGCGACCAGCGCGACCCGAGCATCGAGCCCCTGCCCTACGACCCCGCCGCCGCCATGGCGCTGCTGAAACAAGCCGGCTACGAAGACCGCGACAAGGACGGCGTCGTCGAGAGCGCCGAAGGTAAGCCGCTGCGGTTCAAACTCGTCTACCCATCGAGCAGCGCGAGCTATCAGCAGATGGCGTTCTACCTGCGCGACGCTTACGCCTCGGCCGGTGTCGTGCTCGAGGCCGACCCGCTGGAGTGGACGATCCTGCAACAGCGCTTGGACAGCCGAGAGTTCGACGCGATCACGCTTGGCTGGGGCGGCTCGGTCGAGAGTGACCTCAAGCAGATCTACCACAGCGATTCCATCGAAGCTGGCGGCGACAACTTCATCAGCTACCGCAGCCCCGAGCTCGACCGCATCATCGACCAGGCCCGAAGCACCGTCGACGAGGCCGAGCGACTTAAGCTCTGGCAAGCTGCCCACCGCATCCTCCACGAAGACCAGCCGTACACCTACATCATCAACCGCGACGCCGTCGCCTTCGTCAACAAGCGTTTCGAGAACGTCATCGTGACCAAGCTCGGCCTCAACAGCGCTCAGGAATGGTTCGTGCCTGAAAGTCAGCAGCGATACACCAACCAGTAACCCGATGCTGACCTACCTCTTACGACGATTGATCCTCCTCGTGCCCACGCTGCTTGGCGTGCTGGCAGTCGTGTTTTTCACGATGGCCGCAGCGCCCGGCGGGTTCACGGGAGTGCAGCTCAACGCCGAGGGCGCGCAGACGCAGGGCGAAGAGGCACGACGCATCCAGCAGTACTTCAACCGCCGATACGGCTACGACCAGAAGCCCTACGTGCAGTTCGGCCGGTGGTTGAACCTCGTCTCGCCCGTCGGTTTTGCGCTCGCTTCTGAGCAGAAAGACGACCCCGCTATCCGCTCGGTGGTCGAGGCGGATGTCCGTGCGAAAGTGGCCGCCGACCTGAGCGACCGACACGTCACGGCGCTTGTGGACACCGTG
>DAIOEG010000041.1:3338-11619 GCA_036746415.1 Phycisphaera sp.
CCCGCCGATAGCGCGAACGCCGCCGTGCTCTACGGCTGGGCCGGGGCCGAGCGTGATGTGGAGTTCTTCAAACGCCTCGACGAGCTGCTCGTGAGCGACCCGTTGCTCGGCCGTGAACGGCTGATCAACAACACCGCGTTCGAGACCTCGGGCCGGGACCGCGTGCTGTTTTCCAAGCCAACGTTCAAGTGGCCATCGCTGGGCAACTCCAGCCGTGGCCGGCCGGTCGGCTCGCTGATCTTGGAGGCGTTGCCGGTGTCGCTGATGCTCAACGCGATCACGCTGCCACTCATCTACCTGATCGCCGTGCCCACCGGTGTGTTCGCGGCGCATCGGCGGGGCACGTTGTTTGACACGGCCTCAGGCGGCGTGTTCATCGCGCTATGGTCGTTCCCCGTGATCTTCGCGGGGCTGCTGCTCATTAGTTACCTGGCAAACGTGCAACACCTTCGATGGTTCCCCACGAGCGGGCTGCACGACATGCAGGCCGACCGCATGCCGATCCTGCCGATGACGCTTGCAGATGGCACGTGGACGCGCGGTTGGCTGTTGGACGCGGTGTGGCACCTGGTGTTGCCTGTGCTGTGTCTGACCTACACCGGGTTCGCGGTGCTCGGCAAGCTCGCACGCGGCGCGGTGCTCGACAACCTGTATCAGGACTACGCACGCACCGCCCGCGCCAAGGGTGTGCCCGAGAACGATGTGCTGTGGAAGCACGTGATGCGCAACTCGCTCTTGCCGCTCATCACGGTGTTCGCCGGCATCCTGCCGGGCATGATCGCTGGCTCGGTGGTGGTCGAGTCGATCTTCACTCTGCCGGGCATGGGGAAGCTCGGCGTGGACGCGGCGTTTCAGAAAGACCGCGAGGTCATCATGGGCACAACGCTGATCGCCTCCATGCTCGGGTTGTCGGCATTGCTGCTGCGTGACGTGCTCTACGCGATCGCCGACCCGAGGGTGAGTTATGAGTAACCACACAACCGCCTCACAACCCGCACCGATCTCGTACGTGCCAAGGCGCAGCTTCATGGGTACGGTCGCGTTGCGCGTGCTGGGGCGTTGGGGCGCCCGTTTGGGACTGCTGTGGATCGGGCTGATGGCGGCGTTAGCGGTCTTTGGGCCGTTTATCGCGAACACGCACCCCATCGCATTCTTCGACGGTCAATCGTGGTCGAGCCCGATGCTGCGACACTTGTTCGCGGCGGATGTGACGCTGCTGGTGTCGGCATTCGTGGCAGTGGTATTGTTCTGTGTGCAACGCCGGCTGGCGGGTCGGGCGTTAGCGGTGTGGGCGGTTGTGACGCTGGTGGCACTTGGCGTGTCGTATGCGTTGGTGTCGCCGCCGCAGGCCGTGAACATGTCACAGTACCGCGTCGCGCTAGCGAGCAACCCCGATGCCCGTGCGGTGATGACGGTGATCCCGTACTCGCCGACGGACCGTCTGCGCGATCGGCCGGGCGACATGCGATGGGTGCCGCCCTCGCGGGACCACCTCTTGGGCACCACGCAGTTCGGCGAGGACATGGCGTCGCGCATGATCCACGCCTGCCGGATTGCGCTGGCGATCGGGTTCATCGCGACGGGCATCGCCGTGAGCATCGGCGTAGTCATCGGCGGGCTCATGGGGTACTTCTCGGGCTGGGTCGACCTGCTGGGCATGCGGCTGGTCGAGGTCTTCAGCGCGATCCCTGTGCTGTTCATCCTCATCATGATCGTGGCGTTCTACGGAAGAAACCTCTATCTCATGATGGTCGTCATCGGTGTTTTCGGGTGGGTTGGCTACGCCGAGTTCACACGGGCCGAGTTCCTGCGACTGCGGAAGCAGGACTTTGTGCAGGCCGGCAAGGCGCTGGGCCTGCCGCTGTGGTCGATCCTGTTTCGGCACATGCTGCCCAACGGGCTGACGCCGGTGATCGTGACCGCCAGCTTCGGTATCGCCGGCGCGATTTTGACCGAGTCGACGCTGAGCTTCCTGGGGCTTGGCCTCGTGGACCAGCCGAGCTGGGGCCAGCTGCTGAATCAGGCGCGCGGGCCGGGCGGGCAGTTCTTCCCGTGGATCGCCTGGCCGCCGGGCATCGCGATCTTCCTCACCGTGTTCGCGTACAACCTGCTAGGCGAGTCGCTGCGCGATGCGCTGGACCCCAAAGCGCGGTGACCCACACCACATCGAGGCAACCATGAAACAGCCGCAGCCGCTCTTGAGTATCGAACACCTGTCGGTCTCGTTTGACGCGGGCAAGCAGCGTCGCCGCGTGCAGGCCGTCGATGGCGTATCGATGTCGATCTACCCCGGGCAGACGCTCGCGGTGGTGGGAGAGTCGGGCTCGGGCAAGTCGGTGTCGGCGATGACCGTGCTCAAGCTCGTGCCTGTGCCGCCGGGCCGACTCGACAACGGCAAGGTGGTCTGGCACATGGACCGCCGCAGCGGCCTGGGCGAGCTGCCCGCGCCGGACGCCGAGAATCGTCTTGAGCTCTTGACGCTCAGCGAGAAGCAGATGCGTGGCATCCGTGGCAACCAGATCGCGATGATCTTCCAGGAGCCGATGACCTCGCTCAACCCCGTGTACACCATCGGCGAGCAGATCACCGAAGCCGTGCTGTTGCACCGCAATGTCAGCTCTGCCGAGGCCACGGCGATCGCGAGCTCGGCTTTGCGTGACGTGGGCATCGCCGACCCGGCGCAACGTTTAAAGGAGTACCCCCACCAGCTCTCGGGCGGCATGCGTCAGCGCGTCATGATCGCGATGGCGCTGGCGTGTGAGCCGCGTCTGCTTTTGGCCGACGAGCCGACGACGGCATTGGACGTGACGATCCAGGCGCAGATCCTCGAGCTGCTGCGCAAGTTGCAGCACGAGCGCGGCATGGCCGTGATGCTGATCACGCACGACCTTGGCGTGGTGGCGGAGAACGCGGACGTGGTGGCTGTGATGTTCGCGGGGCGCGTGGTGGAGTACGCGGACGTCGAGACGCTGTTTACAAGGCCGTTGCACCCTTACACGCGGGGCCTGCTCGCGTCGATGCCCGTGCTGGGCCGGCACAGCGAACGCTTGCCCACCGTGATGGACGGCGCGACGATCCCCACCGACCTGCCCAAGGGCTTCAAGGTCATGCCACACGACCCGACGCTGAACCCGCCCGGCGGGTACGGCGGGCCCACCGTCAAGCTGCACGAGGTTGAGCCGAGCCACTGGCTGCTGTGTGAGAACACCGGCAACCCCGGTGCTGCGTCATCCGTGCCCCGGCTGGCGTTTCGTCGGCCGGTGATGGTGTGACAAAGATGCACTTGGGGTCGGACCCCATGCAGCTGCGCAGCGTGGGCTTTATGGGAGGTGTGACAGCGGGTGGTCATGACGGGTGGGCGATCTGTGCGTGGACGTAGCGGGGGGCTTGGATGATGAGTTGGCCGTTGTGGTAGCGCACGGTGGCGACGGGTTCTTCGTCGTCACTGCTGACCCACAGGTCGGGCTCAATACTCTCGCGCAGCGATGTCATCAACTGCTCGGCCCGCTCGCGGGGGGATAGAGCGTACTCTGCATCGTCTGCGGTATCGCTGGACTCAAATACGCCGGCTCCGCCTTCGATCGAGAGCGCAGCGGACAGGTCGAACATCGGCGCATCCGTAAAGTTTGGCACCGGCACGAGCAGCGACCACACGGGGTAGACACGCGTCACACGTCGGAGGTTCGCCTGATCACGCGTCTGCAAACGCACACCCCAGGACTCCAGCTCGGCAATGAACCGCATGCCCGGCTGCTGCGAGACGATGAGTAGCAAGGCCCGGTCTGCCGACACGCCCGTGACCTCCAGCGACACGGGCGCTTGTACATCGACGCCGTCGTATTCCATCCCGGCCCAATCGGCCACCACGTTGACGCCCACGCGCTTGCTCCACCACGAGACCGCGTCACGCATCGGCATCTCCGTCAGCGACACGTTTACCGTCATCGTGATGTGTTCGCGCAGCAACTCCACCGACGACGCTCGTTCGGCCAAACGCTGTGCGCGGACGCGGTCGATCGCTTCGGAAGGCGACTCTGCCGTTGCCTCCAGAAGACGCAGAGCGCTCCCCACGAACACCAGTCCTGCCAGCAGAAGACTATGGTGTTTGCAACGGCGCGATCGACATGGCGGCATCATCCGCGTGTGGACGCGTGGGCAAACGCTTTGTCGGGTTGTGGATCCAGGCACGAGAGACATGCAAAAAAACTCCCGCGTGAGGGGCCGAGGCGATGCCTCATGATAAGCCCTCCACGCGGGAGTCGGAAGATTCCTATTCAGATGTTCTTGTAGGCGCGGTGTCGCAAGGCCCAAGGGCTTGGGACACCGTGGTGATTACCAGCGTTCGCCGCCGCCACCACCGCCGCCGCGTCGGCCGCCATCGCGACCGCCGCCGCCGCCGCTGCCGCCGCGGTATCCACCGCCGCCGCCGCCGCCACGGTTGCCGCCGCCACCGCCGCCGCCGAAGCCACCACCGCCGCCACCGCTACGGGGAGCGCGTTCCTGGGCTTCATTGACACGCAGGGGGCGACCATCGTAATCCGAGCCGTCGAGGCCCGCGATTGCGGCTTTGCCACCTTCTTCGTCCGCCATGGTCACGAAGCCGAAGCCACGTGAACGACCGGTCTCACGATCGTTGAGAACGATCGATTCTTGAACTTGACCGTAGTTTGAAAAAAGGGCTTCGAGGTCTTCGCCCGTCACCTTCCACGCGAGATTACCAACGTACAGCTTCATACCTGAGCACAGCTCCACTCAATCGAAGGCCTCATCATCATCCGGAGCTGGACACAGTCGCGAGATGGGATACGGTCTTCGGAACCTTGCGGACAGCATTGGGTCCGCTCCAAATCAGGGCGACACTCGCCCATCAACAACCACATGGTACAGGCCCCGCCAACTTCCACAAGCGCAAAAATCCGCGCTACCGAGAAACCCCCGGTTTCCCCAACTCCAGCACCCCCGTTGGCGTAACCAACTCTCGCATCAATACGTCGTGCGGCTCCACCGGCACGCCCTCGATTACCTGCTCTGAAAACGCCAGCCCCACCGCGAGTGAATCGGGTCGGCCCCCCAGATACCGGTCGTAAAACCCGCCGCCCATGCCGAGCCGTGCGCCCGATTTCCCATCAAACGCCAGCCCCGGGACGAGAACCACCTCCGGGTGATCCACCCTCCGCTCCAGTGTCCTGTGACTCACCATAAGAGCCGGCACTCCAAACCGATCCGCCAACAGCTCGTCCAGCGACGCGATCCGATACCCCTGCATCAGCCCCGGCTGCTCCGGCGTGCTCTCCACCACCGGAACACTCACCACCTTGCCAGCCGCCAACAACTCACGCATGAGCAACTCAGTGCCCACCTCACTACCGATCGAAGCGTACACCATCACGCGTGCCGCCCGCTCCACCACCGCTAGGCTCAACGCGTGACGGGTGATCTCGTCAGAGTGCCGCACCCTCTGAGCATCACCAATCGCATCACGCGCTTGACGGGCCAGTTGTCTCAGCTCAACCTTGCTAAACACCATGCGTGTAAGCGTATGAAGTTCGAAAGATCTGACCAAGTTGTCGATTTTTGCAACAGTGAGATATAGCAGTGATACACACAGACGCAGCCCTTCGCATGCTCGATCATCATCCATGTTGATTTGCGATTGCACACCTCTTGCAGTCCAGCAAGTGATGTCATGCATGGCCGTGCATCATGGGTTCGGTTTGGGCGTTGTGTTCTTTGACTGGGTCGATGCGGAGGTAGGGCTTCATGAACGCCGAGGCCGCGTAGACGATCGGCGTGTCGAGCAGCGCGGCGAGGGCCTTGACGGCATAGCCGGTGGCGATGAACACCATGAGCTGGGCGGCGATGGGTTGGCCCTCGTTGATGGGGAGTGCTTTGGCGTAGTAGTGCGTGATGAGGATGACGGCGGTGGTGTCGACGAGTTGGCTGCACAGTGTGGAGCCGTTGTTGCGCAGCCAGAGGTGCTTGCCGTTGGTCAGCCACTTGAGGAAGTGGAAGAGCTGGACATCGACGAACTGTGCGGCAAGGTACGCGAGCATGGAGGCGGTGACGGCCCCGAAGGCGAGCTTTTGCATGTCAAAGTAGACGGGGCTTTCGCTGCCGGGGAGTGCTCCGCCGAGCCAGAGGATGAAGACGACCCAGGCGTTGAGGAGCAGGCCGACCCACACGAGAAAGTTCGCGCGTTGCCTGCCGTAGAACTCGCTGATGAGGTCGGTGCAGAGGAACGTGAGCGGGTAGGGCAGGACGCCGACGGCGATGGCGAAGCTGTAGGTCCCGAAGGTGCCCCATTCCCAACCGGTCGATGGGTCGTAGCTGCCGATGGCGATGAAGCGTGTGATGCCCAGGATGTTGAGCATCGCCAGCGTGCCCAAGAACAGGCCGGCGAGCACGAGAAACACACGCTCGCGACGTCGTTGAATGACGCGTTCGGGGAGCGGTGCAAGGTGTGCGAAGGGGTCGTCGTGGTGGGACTGGTGGGCGTGTGGAGTGGGCATTGGGCGGACTTTAGGCATGAGTGGCACAGGGGTCGCGGGGATGTATACTGGACAGTGTTGTCCAGTTATCGAGGGTCTGCGTTTGAGATTGCTCTGCACGCCGACCGGCCCGCACCCACTGGCTTTTTTGGAACCGCACGATGAATACCGCAAGACGCACGATCAAGATCTACGACGGCGACGGCGACGACCTGTTCGTCGAGGGCTCGCTGGCCGACAAGCTGGTGATCGCCCCCGAGGGCAAGCCGATCGGCAAGCCCGACAACACGCCTCGGCTGCGGATCATGTGGGGTCAGTACCTGCTCGACGACCTGCTCGCCGGGCGGTACCGCTCGCTGGTGTGCACCGTGAACGCAGACAACAACGACCGCGGCATCATCAGCCAGCTCGCGACGCTGTTGCCCGTCAGCCAGTGGACGCCCGCCAGCGTCACAGAGTACGCCCGCCAATTTGCGCACCGCGATGAGGTCACCGTGCTTAAGTACGACATGGGCATGGTGGAGGTGCTCGCGCTGCTCCGGCCGGCGCAGCGTGAGGCGATGACGCTCAAGGACCTGGGCCACGGTTTCGGCCTGATCTCGCAGATGATCAAGCGTCACACGGACTGGCTGCCCATCGCGACCGTGTCGTTCTTGGAAGGCCGGGCCAACCGCATCATCGACGCGACCGGCCAGGAGCCCAGCTTCGAGTCCATCCTGCGCACGATGCGCGAGGCGGGCTACGCCGGCGACGTGTACCCCAGCCCGGCGATGTTTGAGGCCGCGCCCACAGCCGTGTTCAGCCGGTACCCGTTCCCCGATTCGCTTGAACGCATGCGCACCGGCGGGTTCTAATTTCCCAAGCGTAACGCCGCGATTCGTCGCGTCTTCACCCGTCACAACAACGGGCCGATCAACCGCGCCGAGTTCTCCAAAAGCCGAGGCAGCAACGGCCTGCGTTCCCACCCCTCCAGCGTCATCATCTTGCTGCGCGTGAGGTACTGGTCCTGCAGCCGTCTCACGTCCCGCGTGAACAACTCGTCGTAGATGAACAGCGAGACTTCGAAGTTCAGGTACAAGCTCCGCTGGTCGAGGTTGACCGTGCCGATGAGCGTGACCTCGCCGTCGATGGTGATCGACTTGGTGTGCAGCAGCCCGCCCTTGAACCGCGCGACTCGGACCCCTGCGCGCAGCAGGTCGTCCAGGTACGCCTCACACGCCCAGCGCGCGAGCTTCGAGTCGATCTTGTCAGGCACGATGACCGTGACCGCAACGCCCCGCGCCGAGGCCGACATCAGCGCCCGCAGCATCGGTTCATCGGGAACGAAGTACGGCGTGGTCAGGACGAGTTCCTTGCGGGCCGTGTAGAACGCTGTGAGCAAGATCTCTGACAACGCCTCGCCCCGTGTGCCCGGCCCCGAGGGCACGCCCTGCACCGCGGTCGAGCCGTGCTGCGGGACACAGCAGCATTTCGCGAGCTCTTCATCAATCACAACGGGCTTGCCGTCGGTCAGCTCCCAGTCCTCCAGCACCGACGCGTACAACGGCACCGCGGCCGGCCCATCGATCCGCACCATCGCATCCACCCACGCCCCAAGCCCCGTCTGCTTCATGAACCGCTTGGGGTCGATCATGTTCAGCGAGCCCACGTACGCCACCCGCCCGTCGATCACCACCACCTTGCGGTGGTTGCGCAAGTCGATCCGCCAAAGGAACAGCCGTAGAAAATTCACCGGCAGCGACACCGCCAGCTCGACCCCCGACGCGTCGAACCGCCGACGCAGCTCGCCGAAC
>DAIOEG010000042.1:0-926 GCA_036746415.1 Phycisphaera sp.
GGGCGGCGCGCAACAGCAACGCGTACGTCGTGATGTATGCAGACAAGGTGACGCCCTCGATGCAGCAGGCGATCGACGAGACCGAGCGCCGCAGAGTCAAGCAGCTCGCCTACAACGCCGAGCGTGGCATCACACCGCAGACGGTGAAGAAGGCGATCCGCATGGGCATCGAGCTGGAGCTGCGTGCGCGCAAAACGGCTCAGGCCGCGCTCTCGGGCGATGACAAGGAGTACGACCGGGCGGAGCTGCTGGCCGAGCTTGAGAAGTCGATGTTGGAAGCGGCTCAGAACCTTGAGTTTGAGAAGGCCGCGTCACTGCGTGACAAGCTCAATGAGGTGAAGGCGTCGCCTGTGATGGGCAAGGTGACAATGAGCCGAGGCGGGCCCAAACGCCCCAAAGCCGGCACCCCCGGGACGAAAGTCATCCGCAAGTCCCGCAAGAACCGCGAGAAGTCGTGAGCGCGCCGCGAAGTGGTTGACCACTCCCCACCCTTTGGGAGGGGTCCCCCGGTCTTCGCGGGGTGGGGTGGGGTGGGGTGGGGTGGGGGCACCACCCGAAGATGGGTCTGTTTCAACCACGCCCCTGCAACTCCGGCCCCGCCCGTCAATGTCGGCGGGCAACCCTCCCAACGGGAGGGAGATTCTGAAACCACCGCTCACCCTCGTTAAACTCACCGCATCTGGTTCCGACAATAGGTTTGATACGTTTCGTGTTTTACGTTTCCCTCTCCACTTTCATCACGGAGTCCCCATGCCCCGCCCCGTCACGCTCTTCACCGGCCAGTGGGCCGACATGCCGTTCGAAACCATCTGCTCCAAGGCCAGCGAATTCGGTTACGACGGCCTGGAGCTCGCCTGTTGGGGCGACCACTTCGACGTGCGCCGCGCGCTGGCGGAGCCGGGCTACGTGCACGCGCAGTGGAAGCG
>DAIOEG010000042.1:936-1602 GCA_036746415.1 Phycisphaera sp.
GCCTGTTGGGGCGACCACTTCGACATCGATGAAGCATCCAAGTCCGACGCGTATTGCAAAAGGCGTTGGGAGGTCCTCAGCGATCATGGCCTGAGTGCGTACGCCATCTCCATGCACCTGGTTGGGCAAGCGATCTGTGACCCCATCGATGAACGCCACCAGTCGATCCTGCCCGCCGACGTGTGGGGCGACGGCGAGCCCGAGGGCGTCCGCCAACGCGCAGCAAAGAAGATGATCGTCGCGGGCAAGGCCTGCCGGCGTTTCCTCAATCTCAAGCCCGGACGGGGCAAAGGGAAAGGCAGCAAGGGCGACGAGTTCCCTGCCGTGGTCAACGGCTTCAGCGGCTCTTCGATCTGGCACGCCACTTACGCGTTTCCCCCGACCTCGCAGGCGTATTGGCAGAAGGGCTTCGACGACTTTGCGCGCCGCTTCAAGCCGATCCTCGACGCGTTCGACAAAGAGGATGTGAACTTCGCGTTGGAGGTCCACCCGACCGAGATCGCGTTTGATATCGCTTCGACCCAGCGGGCGCTGGACGCGGTCAAGGGGCACAAGCGTTTCGGTTTCAACTACGACCCCTCGCACCTGGGGTATCAGGGTGTGGACTACGTGCGGTTCATCCGGACATTCGCCAGCCGGCTGTTCCATGTGCATATGAAGGATGCG
>DAIOEG010000042.1:1612-11586 GCA_036746415.1 Phycisphaera sp.
GTGGGGCCACGGCACGGGTGAGGCGGGCGTGTTTGGCGGGCACACGACGTTTACCGACCCGCGGCGGTACTGGGACTTCCGTTCGCTGGGCCACGGTGATATTGATTTTGAAGAGATCATCATTGCGCTCAACGATGCGGGGTACGAGGGGCCGCTGAGCGTGGAGTGGGAAGACGGGCGGATGGACCGCGAATACGGGGCAGCCGAGGCGTGCCACTTTGTGCGGACGGTGGACTTCCCGCGCAGCGAGATCGTGTTCGATGCGCAGTTTGACCGCAAGTAAACGATGGACGGAGCCGGGCAGACACGCAGGCACGCCGTTGCAGACGTGAGGGCCTGTGCTGCAGTGATCGTGCGCCTTTGTCGCTTTGCCTGACGCGATCGGGACCGCAGGCGGCACGCGATGACATGCGTCAGATGCCCGGGCGGGCTAGCTTGATCGCCGTCGAGATATCCACAATCGGCTGTGTGCCATAAAGCCCTTGCGGATAGTGGTCGATATGCTATTGTGATCATGCGTCAGCGGATGGACAAGCAATGATTAGACTGGCAGGCATTACTCCGCTTATTTGATTGGGATTTGGATCGCTCTTCACCCCCCTGCTTGGAAAGGTCTACACGTGACTAAGGAACAGTTCGGCACCGATTTAATGAAGAAGCTGCAGCCGATGGTGGAACAGTTTGTTTCGCAGCCCTCGCCCCGAGCCCTTGAGGCCCGCGAGAAGCTGGCGGAGATTGAATCCAAAAAAGCGGGACTTGCCAAAGTGTTAGGCGACGGCAGCCCAGCGTACAAGGCAGCCGTCCGCGTGCTTGAGGACGAGGAAAAGAACAGCCGGGTCAACGAATCGTTTCAGCGTAAACAGAACCTTCAGCTGGTGGCGGAGGCCATGATTTACGTCGCCAACGAGTTGCGCATCCCGCTGCGTCTCAAAGACAGTGGCGGTCCCTCAGCGCCCGCCTCCAAGGGGAAAGTCGGCAGCACAGGCAAGCGTTTCCGCAAGACCGCCGAGTCCATGAAGCAGGAAAGCGACACCGTCCTCAAGGCGTTGCCTGCCTCCAACGGAAAATTTGTCAGCAAGATCGACCTTCAAGAGAAGCTGGGCTTCGACCCCACCTCCGCGCTGCTCAAGCTCAAGCGCGACGGTGAGGCCGCGTCCAACGGCATGCGTGGCACCGCCGGCGGCTGGCGCAAGGCCTGAGCCATAGCCCGGTCGGCTTCCCCCAGACGGACTTATCAACGTCATTTAACCTTTTCACCCGCGCCCCGGCGCGGTTTTTTATTGGACACCGCACGCGTTAGCGCCAGTGATCGTTTTGACACCGTGTCGTGTGGGCCATGGGCTGGGAATGGGGATTTGAGCGGAACTCCGTCGTGGGCCGATACGCTTTCACGATGAAAGCTTTTGCTGCTGCCGTGATCGCTCTTGCCGTTGTTGCCGTGTGCGGTCTGATGGGTTATCAGATCGCGCGGGACCGTCTTGCCGCCGGCGTGTATCGCGATCGCTTGCAGACGTTGCACCGCGACTACAACCAGCTTGCCGAGCAGTACAACGACGCGGTGACGCGCAACGCTGTGACCGAGCTTCTTGTGAGGGACGGCGCGTTGTCGGTGTCGGTCCGCACGCCCGCCGGTGTGCTGGAGACGGTGCCGGTGCCGTGGAAGCCCGGCAGCGAGCTATACGTCGACTACCTCGTGCTCGATGGCCGGCTGTGGATCCGCCGGGTGTATGACGCGACTACGCCCCCCGAGAGCGGCACGGTCATCAACCCCGCGCTGCTGGACCCCAACTGGCAATCGCAGAACCCGCCCGAGGGCAAGGCCGTCTACCGCAAACTCACCGATGGCCGATGGATCGTCACCGCCACCGAGAACGGCTCGCTGGGCCTGCGCAAGATCGACGACAACACGGATGTCACGCTCCTGACGACCCCAGCCATCCGCGACTTTGACCCGGTCCAGCAAGCGCAGCAGGACATCGACAAGATCACCACCGCTGATGTGCTGGAACACCTCACAAGCCGCTGAGCGAGGCCATGAAGCGTTCCGCAGCGGATCACTGCTGCGCCTTTGTTGAGCGGTATCACCCGCTCGCACAACAGCGAAAGCCATGTTATTGAGCGTCTTCAAGAGCCGTCGTGAGGCGTTCACGCACGGCGGGCTCTTGCCTCACGTCGGCATCAAGGCCATCCAAGTCCTGCTTGAACAGCCAAGCGGGCTCGGTCACCAGGGCGCCTGACGCGGGGCCGAAGCGCACCGCTGGCCACTGCTGACGGGCGGCGTCGGCGGGGACCTGCACCGGCGTTGCATTGGACACGACAAGATCCGGGGCGTTAGCTTCCGGGGTGCTGACTTCCGGGGCGACCGCTTCCGGGGTCACTTGGGACGGCGCTTCTGCGGGCGGTTCCATGGCGGGTGCCTGCGGTGCTTCCGTGGTGGATCGGCAACCACCGGCCCACAGCGACGCGGTCACGAGCAGCATGCCACAGAGCGAGCGTGTCGTGGGGGCAATGTTGCGACGGGCGTTTGACATCGATGCGTTCCTTGCGTGTCGTGGGGCTTGCGGGCGTTGGTCAGCCGAGTCGGCGGGGCTGGGCTATCGTATCGCCATGCGTGTCCTTGTGGTGAGTTGTTCGCTCAACCCAACCAGTCGATCGGCCCAGCTCGCGGAGTCCTCGCTCCGCGCGTTGCAGGCACTGGAGATCGACCCGGACTTTGTGGATCTGCGTGTGCACGCGCTGCCGCTGTGTGACGGCGGCTCGGTGTATGCCGACCCGCGCGTGATCGACGTGCAACAACGCGGCACGCTGGCGGACGCGGTGATCCTTGCCGTCCCGATCTACAACTACGACGTGAACGCGGCAGCCAAGAACCTGATCGAGCTGTCCGGCCGATCGTGGTCTGGCAAGCCCGTGGGGTTCATGTGCTGCGCGGGTGGCAAGGGCAGCTTTATGTCCGTCATGTCGCTGGCCAACTCGCTCATGCTCGACTTTCGCTGCCACATCCTCCCGCGCTTCGTTTACACGACCTCCGAAGACTTCACCGAGCAAGGCCCGACGCCCGTCATCGCCGACCGCATCGGCGCGCTGTGCCTTCAGCTGTCACAACTGACGCAGGCGCTTGCCGTCGTCACCACGCAGGCCACACCGACCTCGGCCAGCATTGGTTCCATTTAAGCACTCCCAACTCTCTCCTGACCGCACCCTCACCCAGCTGCTGATTGACTGTCATGCCGCGCGATGCACGGGCATGGGCGCAATCACATCTGCATGAGTTGCTGTTCACGGCAGCACTCCGAGTGGCTTCATCGCCCGGCGATACGTTCTGTCATCGGTCAGGGAACGTGAAGCACCGTTTGTAACGTCGTGATATTGCGTGACGTCGTGTGACGCTTGACGACGCGGGCTTCGCCTTGATCTGCCCTTGGTTTTCATTGAAAGGACTTGCGATGGCTAAGAAAGAGTTCGAACAGACCACCCGCGACTCAGGCGAACACGGGGACGCCAACCGCGACCCGCTCAGCGGTACGCCAGGTGCACATCCCGTGGGCGCGGGGATCGGTGCGGCGGGCGGCGCGACGGCCGGCGCAGCGGCGGGTGCGCTCGGCGGGCCGGTGGGTGTGGTGGCTGGCGCGATCATCGGCGGGCTGGTCTGCGGGTTGACCGGCAAGGGGGTTGCTGAGCTGATCGACCCAACGGATGAACACGCGTACTGGCAACAGGAGTACCCCAACCGCAAGTACGCACGCAAGGACCGGCCGTACGACAGCGTGGCCCCCGAGTATCAATACGGCTGGGAATCGTCTGCACGCGAGTTCTCGTCCAAACGCGAACAGCCAAGACACTTTGAAGACGTCGAGGACGGACTGGCCCGCGAATGGGAATCGCACCGCACCGCGTCCGACCCCGTGTGGTCCGGCATCTGCGATGCGACCAAAGACGCCTACGAGCGGACGCACAAGAGCTTGACCAGCGCACGGCGTCGGCATTGACGCGTCCACGGTTTCAGCACACGCCCAGCGCGTGACAACCCAACACAAGCCCCGGCCCGCCCCGGGGCTTCTTCATGCGCAACGCTCACACACCCTCGGACGCAAGCACCGTGCGGTAGCGACGACGACGCGCCCAATAGCCCATCGACGGGTACACGAGGATCGTCCCAAGCGCCAGCGTCGCAAGACCCACAAGGATCGGCACGACGATCGCCTCGCCCTTCATGCCGTACGTGTCTGACTGCACCAGCACCCCCGTCGCGCCCGCCGCCACCGCCAGCGAGCCCGCGACCACCAGCACACCGCCCACGCACCAGTTCAGCCAGATCGATTGTTTGCTCGGCATCTTCGCCCCTTCTCAAGGATCAACGCGTGCAGACTCGGGCCGTCCATCGACGGCCCACCACACCCGAGTTTGCCACCGCGTTCTCCGATCGCAACCCGACCACGCCCATGACGACGACGACGCGTCGCGATGTGCCGACTCTGACGCCTGTACGGGCCCAAGCGTTTGTCCCCGTCTGCCGCCACCGATATCCTCAACCTTCGACCGGTCGAGCCGACCGCGACACCACGCACCACCAGCACAGGCGACCCCTTGCAAGACGCGATCACCAAAGCACAGGCACTCACCGACGCGCACGCCTACATCCGGCAGTTCGAGAACAAGCCCGTGGTGGTCAAGGTCGGCGGGTCGATCATGGACGACCCCGCCGCGCTGCACTCGATCCTCGACGACGTGTGCTTCATGCACGCCGTCAACATGCGGCCCATCCTCGTCCACGGCGGGGGCAAGTCCATCAACGCCGCCATGAGCAAGGCCGGCCTCGAGGCACAATTCGTGCAAGGCCGTCGCTATACCGATGAACGCACGCTCGCCATCGCAGAACACGTGCTGGTCAACGAGGTCAACAGAGACATCACCCAATACCTCACGCAGAAGATGGAGCACACCGCGATGGGCCTGCACTCGCTGGGCTCCTGCGTCGTGTTCGGCAAGCGGCTCAAGCTCGACGGCGAGGGCGGACGCAAGATCGACATCGGCATGGTGGGCGATGTGGACTGGATCAACGCAGAGCTGCTCACCGCGCTCATCGCCGCCGACATCATCCCCGTCATCGCGCCCATCGCGCGTGACCCCGCCGGCGGCAAGCTGAACATCAATGCCGACTCCGTTGCCGGCCACGTCGCCGCCGCCGTCAAAGCCGAGAAGTTCGTCCTCGTCTCTGATACGCACGGCATCCGCCGCAGCAGCGACGCCGATGACCTGGCCACCCACATGACCCGAACCGAGATCCAGGGACTCATCGACAAAGGCGTCATTGCCGGCGGCATGCTCCCCAAGGTCGAGTCGTGCCTCATCGCACTCGAACACGGCGTCAAGAAAGCACACATCATCGACGGCCGCATCCCACACTCGCTCCTGCTGGAGGTCTACACCAGCGAAGGCATCGGCACCGAGATCGTGCTGTGAGGCAATTTTGGATCGAGGATTGAAGATCTTTGATTGCCTGCGTGACGCACATTCAAAGTCTTCCAATCCTTTATCATCAATCAAATATCAAAAATCCAATGAATAACCACTTCCTCGACATCACGCACCACTCGCCCGCTGCGCTTCGACACATGCTGTCGGTGGCGATCGCGCTGCGGGCGCAGCGCGAAGCCGGCGTCACCAACGACCCGGTTCTGCGTGGCAAGACGCTGGCGATGCTCTTTGAGAAGCCGTCTCTGCGCACCCGCGTCAGCTTTGAGCAGGCCATGTACGAGCTCGGCGGGCACGCCATCGTGCTGGGTCAAAGCGAGGTCGGCCTGGGCCAGCGCGAGTCCGTCGCGGATGTCACGAGCGTGCTCATCGGCATGGTGCACGGCATCGCCGCCCGCGTCTACGCACACGATAAACTCACCCAGATGGCGCAGCACGCCAACGGCTGCACCATCGTCAACATGCTCTCCGACCACTCGCACCCCGCGCAGGCCATGGCCGATGCGCTGACCATGATCGACGCCTTCAGCCCGGGCAACCCCGCGGGCCTCGCGGGCCGAAAGCTCGTGTTCGTCGGCGATGGCAACAACGTCGCACGTTCGCTCGCCCACCTGTGCGCGAAGCTCGACATGCGCTTCACCCTCGCCTGCCCCACCGGTTACGAACTCGACGAGCCGGGCCTCGACGTTGTGCATGACCCGGGCGAAGCTGTGCGTGACGCGGACGCGATCTACTGCGACACCTTCGTCTCGATGGGCCAGGAAGCCGAGAAGCAGCAACGCCTCAAGGACTTCGCCGATTACCAGGTCAACGAGGCGCTGCTCCGCAAAGCGCCCCCTCACGCGATCGCGCTGCACTGCCTGCCCGCTTACCGAGGCATCGAGATCACCGATGCCGTGATGGACGGCCCGCAGTCCCGCGTCTTCCCCCAGGCCCACAACCGCCTACACGCCCAAAAGGGCATCCTCGCCGTCCTCATAGCCGGCCTGTGAAACCTGTGGAACCTCTGGCGCGTGCGTGTCGCAATCGCCCTCAAACGATGGGAAAGGTACGGTCCTCGCATGGCTTTTGACTCAGGACGTGTCACATTCTGTCGGCTCGCCGTGGAGGGCGGCAGCCCCCCCGCCCGGATCGGCGACGAGATGCTCTCGGCCCTTGAGGAACACCGCTTCACCGAGTCGGGCATCGGTGCACCCGACGAGATCGAGGCCGGCTTCATCACCGCTGAGCACCTGCTCGACACCCACTTCACCTACGAAAAAATCGCGTACGGCATCGGTGGGACGCGGGCGCATCTGGCAATCCGCATCGACACGCACAAGGTGCCCTCGGAAGTCAAGCGTGCCTACCGAGTCATTAATGAACAAGCCGCCGCTTCGCTGAACCCCTCGGGCTTTGCAAGCAAGGGCCAGAAGAAGGAAGCAACCGAGCTGGCCGACCGTCAGGTGCGCGAGGAGCTCGCGCAGGGCCGGTACCGCCGGAGCAAGTCCGTGCCGATCGTGTGGGACCTGGAGCGCAGCGAGGTGTTCTGCGGCGCGACGGGGACCGCGGTGATCGAGCAGGTCGCCAAGGTGATGCGTCGTGCGTTTGGCGTCGAGGTCTCGCCGATCAGCGCGGGCGTCGCCGCCGGGCGTGTGCTCAAAGGCGTCGGCCACTCGCGCGACTACGAAGACCTGCGCCCGAGCAAGTTCACCGAGCCGCCCAACGATGCACGACGCGACGAGGACGACGCCGAGTCGTTCGACGACCCGACGCTGCCGCGCGTGCCGTGGGTCGCCAAGTCGGTGGACCTCAAGGACTTCCTGGGCAACGAATGGCTGATGTGGCTGTGGTGGCACATGGAAGAACACGGCGGGAAGATCGCGATCGAGGGCGGAGAAGCGTGGGTCAGCATGGACAAGTCGCTCGACACCGACTGTGCCTGGGGCGTGAGCGGTCGGCAGTCGCTGCGGTCCAACGATGCGGTGGGGGTGACACGCCTGCGTGAGGCGGGCGAGGCGTTGTCCAGCGGCAAGTGGCCGCGCAAGGCCGGGCTGATCCTGAGTGACGGCCAGCAGCAGTGGGAGCTGTCGATGCAGGCCGACACGTGGGTCGTGGGCGCTTGCCGGTTGCCGGAGATGCCCGAGGCGCAGAGCGTGCGCGAGGTCGTGGAGCAGCGTTTGGAATCGGTGTCAACACTGGCGGGTGTGCTGGACGGCTTGTACGCGACGTTCCTCCATAAGCGCTGCGGCGGTTCGTGGGGCACGACACGCGACCTCATGAAGCGCTGGATCTCGGATCGCCGCCTAGGCAGAGCCAACAAGCCGGTAGTGGTGATGAACAACGCGTCGCTGCCGAGGCCGGTGTCAGTGTGATATTGCGTGGGGAGAGTTTGGCCACCGATGGGCACAGATCAACACAGATGGAGAGTGGAGTGTGTGGCCACGGGTATGACGTAAGACTCAGAATGTAGAGAAGAAGAGTGAGGCATTGTGGGGGGAAGATGTGAGGTGGTTTGGCCAAGAGGATACAACGGGGGTTGTGTCTCAAGTTGTGTGAATGACACAGCATGATGTCATCGCAGCAGTGCCCACACCTTCGCACTCCATTTCTTCATTTCTGAGCTTCCGCGCTTTCCGTGGCCAACTCTCCTTCCGCATCTGCGTTCATCTGTGTCCATCTGTGGCGAAAAACGCTTACGCGTTTACAGCCGACGGCAGCGTGAGTTTCAGCAGCTCGGCCAGCTCGGCGCGGGCGGGGGCTTCCATCTCGCACAGGGGCAGGCGGAGCTCGCCGGTGTCTCTGCCGATGATCTGCAGCGCGGTCTTGATGACGATGGGGTTGACGGCCAGCGTCAGCACTGCGCGGAACATCGGGAACAGCGCGAGGTGTTGTGCACGGGCGGAGGCGAAGTCGCCGGCGGTGGCGGCGTCCACCATCGACTTGACTCGGTCGGGCAGGAGGTTGGACAGGACGCTGATGACGCCGGTGGCCCCGACGCTCATGAGCGGGAGCGTGAGCGAGTCGTCGCCCGAGAGCAGGGTGATGCGGTCGCCGCAGCGCTGCTTGATCTCGCTGGCGATGTCGAGCGAGCCGGTGGCTTCTTTGATGGCGACGATGTTGTCGTGGCGGGCAAGGCGCTCGACGGTCGCGGGGTTCATGGTGATGTTGGTCCGGCCGGGGATGTTGTAGAGGACGATGGGGATGTCCACGGCATCGGCGATGGCCATGAAGTGGCGGTACAGGCCTTCCTGCGAGGGCTTGTTGTAGTACGGATTGACCATCAGGGCGGCGTCGGCACCGACGTCTTGAGCGTGGCGGGTGAGGGACAGCGCTTCGCTGGTCGCGTTGGAGCCAGTGCCCGCGATGATGGTGCCTCGGCCGGCGGCGAACTCGATGGTCTTTTCGATGACGGTGCGGTGCTCTTCGTGCGAGAGCGTGGGCGACTCGCCGGTGGTGCCCACGGGGATGAGCCCGTCCATGTTGTGCTCGAACTGGAAGTCCACGTTGGAACGCAGGCGGTCGTAATCCACAACGTTGTTGCGGAAGGGCGTGATGATGGCGGTGTACGCGCCGGCAAGTTTGAGCATGGTGGGCCTCATGGGTGCGGTCCCATGATCGTAGCGAGTCACCAGAACGATCGGATGAACCGGGAAAGCAATGTGAGCATCAGAACCGCCTGTAACAACGTCGATGACGTGTCACCCCATCAGCACTCCTACTCCGATACGCTCGCAGTCCCCAGCCACCCCGGTTCCCAGCCCCACAAGCCGTGGACCTTGCGGTTGCGCAGTCATTCAACAAGGAGGTTGTTTACAGGCGCTGGCCGGCGAGCATGGGGGGGACGGGGATGCCCATGGCGTCGGAGACGACGCGGAGGAGTTCGCCTTCGGCGAGGGTGACTTGGTGGTCAAGGGAAACGCATGCGGCACAGGCGTCCAGGACATGGCGCTTGTCGGCGATCCGCAGGTTGTTGAGTTGGTGCAGGGCCGCGTCGATGGCAGGCACGTCGAGCGTCTGCACGGGCACGAGCTTCAAACCCGGGAGCGGGCCAAGCGCCGCAACGGCGTGTTGCAGCACGCGTGACTGCTCCTCATCCGACCGCGCACCAGCCCGCGCAAGCGCAGGCAATACGACCGCCAGCGCAGCGGTTGCCTGCGGGTGTGTCAACGACCGGGTGGGGTCGGGCGTGCGACCGGGACGCAGTGCGCCCATGACGTGTCGGCGGAGCAGGTGGCCGAGCATCCACTCGAAGAGGTCGAGCTGGCCGTCGGCGGTGACGAGTTGCTGCGCAGTGTGCCAGAAGGCGTTGAAGTCCGCTTCGCCAAGCTGCACGAGTGCGGGCACGGCAAGGTCGAGCATCGGAAGATACGCGGTGCGTTCGATGGTGCGCGTGTGCGGCCAAAGGGATGCCGTGAGCGCGCCGGCGGTGCCGTGCTGCTTTGCGAGTTTCTCGGTCCGCTGCATCGCGGTTGCTTCATCCTTGCCAAGCAGCAGCGCCCACACGACGGCCTGTGCGC
>DAIOEG010000043.1:0-11458 GCA_036746415.1 Phycisphaera sp.
CGACGGTGTCGATGCGGACGGGCTTGCCCTTGGCGTCGTACTCGATCGTCACCTGGCTCTTGGCGTCGGGTCGCAGGCCTTTGATGAGCTTGTTGCCTTGGCGGACCTTGGCGTGGAGCTCGACGAGCTTGTGTGAGAGGTCGATGGGCAGGGGCATGAGGTCGGCGGTCTCTTTGCAGGCGAAGCCGAACATCAGGCCTTGGTCGCCCGCGCCCTGGTCTTCTTCCTTGGCGCGGTCGACGCCCATGTTGATGTCTTTGGACTGGCCGTGGAGCGAGCGGATGACGGCGCAGGTGTCGGCGTCGAACTTCATGCCGATGTCGTTGGTGTAGCCGATCTTCTTGATGGCGGCGCGTGCGGTTTCCTCGGCGTTGCCAAGGGCGATCTCGGCGGCGGTGTTGTGCACCGTGATCTCGCCGGCGAGCACGACCAGGCCCGTGGTCACCAGCGTCTCACAGGCGATGCGCGCGTTGGGGTCGTGCGCGAGCAGCGAGTCGACGACGGCGTCGCTGATGGCATCGGACACCTTGTCGGGGTGGCCCATGGAGACGGATTCACTGGTAAACAGGTAGTGCCCGGCGGGCAACTTGGCGGCCATACATCTCTCCTGAGAAAGCAAGGGGGTAGAAGAAACAATGCGGGGAGCTTCGGCTCAGTGCTTCGCTCTCGTGCGTGGGCGGCGGTTGTAACGCAAACGGACCATGCGGGCAAACCCGTCTGATCCTCTTGTGCCCGCAAGCATGCCCGATAAATCGTGAGACGCAACACGTTGTCGGACGCGAGACGGTCCCGCCGATGGGCGATAGGGCGGGGGGCTCGACCATCAAGGTCGGTCCGGACTCCACGCTTCCTCCAAGGGCCCAGCGACCATGATCGACCCGCAGAAAGCCGTCTCCAACCGAACTCGCATCAGCCCCAAAGACGAGCTGACGCAGTTATTGGACCGTGCGCGACAGGAACGCTTCCGCCTGCTGCAACTCCTGCAGGACGCGCGGGCCAAGGTGCCTGACCGTTCGGCAGGGGACACGACGGCTAACACGGGCGCATCCTCCTCCCATGCTGGCTCGCCCCTCGCGGCCGTCGACGCGGAAACGTCACAGCTGCTCACCAAGCTCGACACGGCGCACCGGGCACTGGATGCCAAACTCGACAAGGCCCGTGAGGCCGATCAACGGCTCGAGTCGCGCTTCGCCAAGCTCGCCACCGCCGAGATGCGTCTGACTAATTTCCTGGAGCGGTTGAACACAAGCGTGACCGAGGCGCAGCAGATCGAGCCGGTGATCACCGCCGCGGTCGATCAGGCGGCGACGCTTGATGCGCTGGCCGACAAGCTACAGCTTCATAGCCACGAGCTGACGCGCACGATCGACCAGCGTTTGGCCGAGCAGACGCACGCGTTTTTCGCCAAGCTCGACGACCACGCGGACAAGCTCACGCAGCAGCAGATCGACGAGCAGTCGGCGTTTGCCGATGCGCTGTCGCGTCAGAAGCAGAACCACCTGGATCAGTTGGCGCGCGAGCTGTCGGACAAGCGGGCCGAGTTGTTTGGACGCTTCGAGCAGACGATGAAGCAGGCCGAGGACCGCATGAATGACCGGCTGGACGATTTGTTCAGTGATCTGGACATGCGGGCGCGTGAGCGGTTCCTCAAGATGCGTGACGGCTTCGACACGCAGACCGACGAGCTGATGAGCGAGATCGAGGCCAAGGGCCGGGGCACGCTGGAGCGGATCCGCCAAACGACGATGGAAGCGATGGGCCGGTCGGACGAGGTGCAGCGTTCGCTGCGACGCCGGCTGGACGAGACGTTTGAGTCGCACCTGCAGCGGATGAACGAGACGATGGGCAAGGCCGACGACGACATGCTGATCAAGGCGCAGAAGCTCGACGAGCGCTGCGCCGGGTTGGCCGACCTGTTTGATCATCAGGTGGACACGCTGCTGGGCGACATGAAGCAGCGGGCATCGCGGATGCTGGACCGTATGGCCGAGTCGCTGGACAAGACCGAGCGACGAGAGAACGCGACGACCACGCTGCCGCACATCGTGGCGGCGTAAGCACCTCTGCTCGCAGCAAGTCGCGACGCTATCCTGCACTTGTGGACCCCGCTCAAGCCCGCCGAATCCTCCGGCAGCACATCGACACCGAACGCCTGTTGGGCGTTGAGGCGGTGCCACGGTCGGCAGTCGCACCCTCCGCACAGACACCGCTGGCATCGCCGCAATTGCCTGATGAACAGGCCCGCTTAGCGGCGCGAGCACGCCCCGTCGCCGCGCCGCCCGCGTGGTCCACGCCCGCCAGACCGGCGCAGCCGCCAACGCGCCCCGCGCCGCAGCGCATGACTCGCCCAACGCCAACCGCGGCGCCGACGCTCGCCAAGCCCGAGACGCTCGAACCCTTCACCGGCGACAAGCACGCGGCGCTCGAAGCGATCCGGCAGCGCCTGCTTGCCGATGAGCAGCTTGTGCAATGGGCCCCGCCCGGCTCGCAGCCGGTCATGGGCGAGGGCGACCCCAACGCCGCGCTTATGTTCATCGGTGAAGGCGCCGGCGAGCAGGAAGCGCAGCAAGGCCGACCGTTCGTCGGGCCCGCGGGTCAACTGCTCGACAAGATGATCGCCGCCATCGGCCTCACGCGCGAAGCGGTCTACATCACCAACGTCGTCCACTTCCGCCCACCCGAAAACCGCACGCCTACCACGCAGGAACTCCTGCACTGCCGACGCTACTGGCTCGATCAACTCCACATCGTGCAGCCGCGCGTCATCGTCGCTTTGGGGGGCACGGCTGCGAACGCGCTGCTCGAAAACAAGAAGGGCATCACGCGCATGCGCGGCAAGTGGCAGCACCTCACACAGGTCGATCCCGCCGTCCCGCTCATGCCCACGTTCCACCCCTCGTTTGTGCTGCGCAGCTACACCAAGGACAACCGCCAAAAAGTCTGGGACGACCTCAGGGCCGCCGTCCACTTCCTCCAGACCGGCGAGCTGATCGACGCCGAGCCTGACGAAACAACCCAGCCATGACCGACTACCTCAAGCCCTACGAGCACGCCCAGCAGTCGCACGGCAGCGCGTTTGAAGTCACCATGTGGGCCACCCCCAAGAGCCAGCAGCGACGCTTCGCGGTGTTTGTTGAGTCGTTGTTTTTAACCGGAAAACGCGTGCTCGACGCGGGGTGCAGCCGGGGCGACCTCGCCGCATACCTGCTTGAAAGACACGTTGAATACGGCCACTACACAGGCGTCGACGGGCTGCCCGACGTCATCGCGTTTGCAAACGACCGCCACCTCCCGCGCTGCGCGTTTCATGCCGGCGACTTCGTCGCAGACCCGTCGCTCCTGCGACTCGGCCAACCGCAGATCACTCTCATTTCAGGCACGCTGAACACGATGGGCGACGACACCGCCCTGCGCGTGCTCGACGCCGCGTGGGCTGGCTGCTCGGAAGCACTGGCGTTCAACTTCTTAAGCGACCGCGAAGGTCAGCTCGCCGTCAAGCAGGAGTACCCCGCGCGTCGCCTGCCGACGATGCGCCTGCTCGACTGGGCGTTCACGCAAACGCCCGATGTTACGTTCCGACAGGACTACTTCCCCTACGGCCACGACGCCACCATCACCATGCGCAAGACCACCTAAGCAACATCACCCTCACGCCGACGCTAAGCCGGTCCTCCGGCGAAGCGTCTGGCTGCCCCCTCTCGCACGCACAAGCCAACTCACCGATGCCAGCGCACCACCGCCCCCGCCGTGTGCCCGCCAAAGCCCGCCGCAAACACCGCGTGGTGTCCCGTCTTCTCCAACGTCAGCGCCTCGCGTGACAGCGACCAGCCCTCGCTCTGCATCGGCTCATCCAGCCAAGGCATCCCCGGCGTGCGCGCCGCCCGCGCACACAAGGATGCCACCACTAACGCCACCAGCCCCGCGCTGCCCAGTGTGTGACCCAGCGCTCCCTTGACCGCGTACACGCCTGCTTCACCGGCATGCGCATCACGCAGCGCTTCGGACAGCACCGCCAGCTCCCGCGCATCGTGTTCCAACGTGCCGGGTGCATGCGGGTGGACACACGCGATCGACCGTCCTTTAAACAGTGTTGAAGCAACGCGCCCAAGCGCGGGCATCTGCGGGCTTGGCCGGATGAGGTCGTGGGCCTCGCATGCCGTCGCCGTGTCCACCAGTTCCAGCCACGGCCCTGCCGGTTCATCGTCCGCATCGACCGCCCGCAGCACTACCGCCGCCCCCGCCTCCGCAAGCACAAACCCGCCGCGCTCCCGATGCATCGGTCGCTCGACGTAACCCTCCAGCGTCAACGGCGACAAGACCCCCAGCCGCTCATAACTGTGCACAAACAGCGGGTGCAGCGCCGCCTCGGCCGACACCACCAGCGCCTCGCAACACCGCCCATGCATGATGGCTTGCCGTGCCGCGTCCAGCGCGATTAGCCCCGATGCACACGCCGCGACGTGGTGCGACCACACCTCAACGCCCAACCGACGCTGCAGGTGATGCGACACATACCCGTGCGGCCCCATTCCCACCGCCAACGCATCTTTTGCCAGCCACGCGTGCACCGCCCCCTTGCTGCACCCAAGCCATGTCGGCATGCCCATTGGCTCCACGCCCGCCTCGGTCGTCGCCTCTCGAGCGGTCTGTTCTGCAAGCCCCACGAGTGGGTCCACCGGCAGGTGCCGCACCGAGCTCACCCCGCCCACGCCACGCACGATGTCCATCACCGGCGCTTCAGGCAGCAGGTTCGCCAACCGATCCGTGATCCGCCGACCTTTGGACAGCGACGCAAATGTCGCCCACGCCCCCAGACCCAGCGGCGTCACCAGCCCCACCCCCGCCACCGCAACCCGTGTCGTTATCGTGAGCATCGAGCGACGCATGGTAGAGCAACGCCCATCCACCCCGCCATCCACCCCACACGCCGCCCGTCGTGCTAACCTAATAAGTCGCTTATCGCCCCGGAAGGAATCCAATGGCAAAACAGCCCAAGACCCCCTCCCCCGGCTCCCCCGGCTCCCCCGGCTCCACAGCAGCGGCCGCCCAACCCCACGACTCCGCACAAGCAACCGACCGAGCCCAACGCCTCGCTCTCTACCGCTGGATGTCCGCGACACGCTGGGTCGAACGGCTGGAGACCGAGCTGACCTCCGCCGGCGAGGCGTTTTTCCACCTGCCCGCTGCGGGCCACGAGGCCGTCGCTGCGTTGGCGCTGTTCCTTGAGAAGCACGACTGGACGCACATCCACTACCGCGACAAGGCCATGATGCTGGCCCGGGGCATGCCCATCCGCGCTTACTTTGACTCGCTGCTGACCAATGCCGACTCTGTGAGCCACGGCGGGCAGATGGCGTGCTTCCACTGCGACGCGTCGATCAACCTGCCCAGCACCGTCGTGCCCGTAGGCAACCACTGCTTGCAGTCCGTGGGAATCGCCGCCGAGCTGCGCGACCGGGCTGCGCGGGGCGACGCGGACGCTCAAAGTGCCATCGTGCTGGTCGGCCTGGGTGACGGCAGCACGCAGCAGGGCGAGGTGTACGAAGCGATTCACGAGGCCGTGCGGCGGTCGCTGCCCGTCCTGTTCTACGTCATGGACAACGGCTACGCGATCAGCACACCCACCGCCGGCCGGACGTTCTACGACCTTCCCACGGGGCCCGCCGACACGTTCTTGGGCCTGCCCATCGAGCGGGCCGACGCCCGTGACATCGGCCCCGACCTGCCTGCGCTCGCGCGTGTGGTCCACCGTGTCCGATCGCAGCGCGGGCCGGCGCTGCTCGTGCTGCGCTGCGACCGCCTCACCAATCACACCAACGCGGACGACCAGCGCGTCTACCGCGAAGCCGACGCCCTCGCCAAGCTCAAGGGCGACAGCGACCCGCTCACCAACTACCGCCACTGGCTCGTTGAAGTCGGCAGCGCGGATGACGCCACGCTCGACGCCATCGACGCACAGGCCGAGCGCGACTGCCGAGCCGCCGTGGAGCAGGCCCGTAGCAGCCCCGAGCCCACGCAGGCCTTCGAGCCCAAGTCGCCGATGCCCGCGTCGTTGTTGCCCACCGCTAGCGAGTACCGAGGCCGAGCCGCCAATGACCCCGCCGAGCCGCGCCTGCTCATGCTCGAAGCCATGCGCGAGGTGCTCCGTCACCGCCTCGCCACCGACCCGCGCGTCTTGCTCATGGGCGAAGACATCGAAGACCCCAAGGGCGACGTGTTCGGCCTCACGCGTGGCCTCTCGACAGACTACCCCGGCCGGGTCCAGAACAGCGCGCTCTCCGAAGCCATCATCGTCGGCACGGGCATCGGCAGAGCCATGGCCGGCGGCAGGCCCGTCGGCTTTATCCAGTTCGCAGACTTCCTGCCCAACGGCATCAGCCAGATCATGAGCGAGATGGGCACCATCTACTGGCGCAGCGGCGGCCAGTACCAGGTCCCGCTCATCCTCATGATCACCTGCGGCGGCTACCGGCCCGGCCTGGGGCCGTTCCACTCGCAGACCTTTGAGTCCATCATCGCCCACCTGCCCGGCGTGGACGTGATGATGCCAAGCGACGCCGGCGACGCTGCAGGCATGCTGAACGCCGCGTTCGAGTCGCAACGCCCCACCGTTTTTTTCTACCCCAAGGTCTGCCTGAACGACCGGTCCACCACCACCAGCCCCGACGCGAGTCACCACCTTGTGCCCATCGGTAAGGCCCGGCACTTCAGCGAAGGCGACGCCCTCACCCTCGTCACCTGGGGCAGCCCCACGCCCATCTGCCGGGACGTCGTGGACACCATCCGCCAACAGACCGGCGAACGCATCGACGCCTTCGACCTGCGCACCCTCAGCCCCTGGGACAAAGACGCCGTCACACGCTCGGCCGCAAGGACCCGCAAGCTCCTGATTGTTCACGAAGACAACCTCTCCGTCGGCTTTGGAGCGGAAGTCGCCGCGTGGGTCGCCGAGCATGCCGGCGTGCCCGTCACCATCAAGCGCCTCGCTCGGCCGGACGTGCCGTTGCCCTGCAACTTCACCGTGCAGCTCGCGATGCTGCCCAGCTACCGGCGCATCTTGTCCGAGGCCTGCACGCTCATCGGCATCGACGTGGCGTATCCCGAAGAACAAGGCGCGGGCGTCACCATCGACACCGAGCACCTGCTCACCGTCGAGGCACAAGGCAGCAGCCCCGCCGACCAGGTCGTGACCGTGAACGAATGGCGGGTCAAGGTCGGCGACCGCGTGAACGTCGGCACGCCGCTGTCCGACATGGAGGCCGACAAGGCCATCTTCGAGCTTGCCAGCTCCGCCGCGGGCGTTGTGCACGAGCTCCTGATCGAGACGGGCGTGCAGGTCGATGTGGGCGTGCCGCTCATGCGCCTCGCGCCGCTGGCGGAGAAGTCGAGCAGCGTCGTCGTCAAGCGTCTCGCCCGTGAAGACCGCGGCCGACCTGTTCTCACCAAGGCCCAGTCAACGACACAAGCCACCGTCCGCCCGCGCAGCTCCGTGCTCAGCAGCAACGCCACCCGCGTCATGCTCTCGCCCATTTTCGTCACCGAAGGCGACCGCCGACTCACCAACGACGACCTCGTCCGCCGCTTCCCCCAGTACCAGCCGCAGGACATCATCAAGCGCACGGGCATCGAGTCCCGGCCTATCCTCGGGCCGAGCCAGTCCGTGCTCTCGATGGCCATCGACGCTGCGCAGCAGGCGCTTAAGTCGCAGAACCTCACCCTCTGCGACCTGACCGGCATCGTCTGCCACACGACTACGCCGCCGCTCAACACGCCCTCCATGGCCTGTATGGTCCTCGCAGGCCTCGACGAGCTGCGCCGCGCGGCCGACCCTTCGCTCGCACCGGCGCAGTGCATGGTGTACGACGTCAACGCCGCGTGCTCGGGCTGGCTCTACGCACTGGACGCGGCGTTCAACTCCATCCACGACCGCCCCAACAGCAAGCTTCTGGTCATCACCACCGAGGCGCTCTCGCGCGTCGTCAACCCCGCCGACTTCGACACGGCCATCCTGTTCGGTGACGCCGCAACGGCAACGATCGTGACAGGCCTTGGCGAGGGGCTCGATGCGCCCGGCGGGAGCTTCGTGCTGACCAAGCCCGTGCTCTCAGGCAAGGCCGACCCTGGCCGGGTGCTGACCGTCGGCTTCGAGGGCCAGGGGCATATCCAGATGGACGGCAAGAAGGTCTTCGTCGAAGGCGTCCGCGCCATGACCGAGATGACCACCCGCGCGTTTCACGAGGCGGGGCTGCCGCTGGATGACCTCGACTGGCTCGTCCCCCACCAGGCCAACCGCCGCATCTTCGAGGCCGTCCGGCAACGATTGAACGTCCCCGAGGCCAAGGTCGTGGACCTCATCGGCACGCACGGCAACACCTCGTCGAGCACCATCCCGCTTGCGATGAGCAAGTCCGCCCACCGCTTCGAACGCGGACAGACCATCGGCGTCTGTGCCTTCGGCGGCGGCTTTACATTTGGCGCGGCCATCCTCGAAGCGATGTAGTCGCTTGGAAGGAGTCGCTGATTCTTTTGATGCGCGGTGGGCCATACGCGACGCAAGTGCTGGCACAGTTGTTGCAGGTAGAACTCGGCGGTAACACGGAAGGATGTTTGAGATGGCGATGGATCGCGTGTTGACGGTGTTCCCCGAGCGGACGGTGCGGCCGCCGGCGGGGTTTGACCGGTTGTTGGTGGCTCAAGGGGTGCTCGACCGCTGCGCGAAACTGGCGGAGCACAGCGATGAGCCCGGCCGGATCACGCGGCTGTTTCTTGGGCAGGGCGTGCGTGGTGCGCACGGCCTGCTGCGTCGGTGGTACGCACACGCGGGCCTGCCGACGCGGATCGACTCGGCAGGCAACCTGATCGCGCACCGCCGTGCCGAGCGAGCGACCCATCAGACGCGCACGCTGCTCCTGGGCTCACACATCGACACAGTGCCCAACTCCGGCCCCTTCGACGGGACGCTGGGGCTGATGGTGGCCCTTGCGACGATCGAGGCGCTGGCGGACGTGGCGCTGCCGTTTCACCTGGACCTCGTGGCGTTTTCTGAAGAAGAAGGAGTGCGGTTTGCCCGGCCGTACCTGGGCTCGCGTGCGGTGGCGGGCCGGTTTGAAGAGAGCGATCTGTCGCTGCGTGACGCGTCGGGCGTCTCGCTGCGAGCCGCGATCGAGTCGTACGGGTTGGACCCGTCGAGGATGTCCGAGGCGGCGTATGACCCCGGCAAGACGGCGGGTTACTTCGAGGTCCATCTGGAGCAGGGCCCGCTCCTGGACTCGGTGAACAAGCCCGTTGGCGTGGTGGGCGGGGTGCAGGGCCAGTCGCGTGTGATGCTTCGGTTCTCCGGTGACACGGGCCACGCGGGGACGACGCCGATGAACCAGCGACGCGATGCGCTCGTGGCGGCGGCCAAGCTCATCACCGAGGTCGAAGACTACGGGCGATCGGTCGAGCACCTACGCTCCACGTGCGGCTTCTGCAAGGTCTGGCCGAACGTGCGCAACGTGATCCCCGGCACGGTGGAGCTGTCGCTGGACGTCCGCCACGCGCTCGATGAGATCCGCCGCGCGGCGGTCGATGCGCTGCTGGAAACGGCCGAACGCATCGCGTCTCACCACGGCTGCACGCTGGAACTGCTCGAACGATCCAGCCAGAAAGCCGTCAACGTCGATCCTCAACTCACGGCTCAACTGACCCACGCCGTCGCTGCGGTGACAGGCGGCGACCCCTTCGAGCTGCCCAGCGGCGCGGGGCACGACGCGGTGATCGTCTCAGAGCTGTGCCCGGTGGCGATGCTGTTCGTCCGACACCCCGGCGGGCTGTCGCACCGGCCGGACGAGACCGTGACACTCGAAGACGTGGCCATCGCCGTCGACGCGTCCGTGCGTTTTGTGCTCTTGATGGCCGAGCAGGAGAAACGTTGACCCCGCCCAGGACTCTGCCGAGTGGGATGTCAGGCGACTCGACGATTGTTGAGGCGTTTGAAAGGGCACCCGTTGCCCGGCGTCTGGTGGTGGATGCCTGGCCTTGCCTGTCGTTTTTTGAACAGGGTGAAAGTCTGACGCTGAGCGTATGGAAGCCCGGCGCATGAATCTCTGGGTGCATCAGCAGGCGCTCGGCGACCTGGTGCTGGCGCTGCCGACGCTGCGGGCGCTGGCGCGGGTTGGGCCGACGACGGTGGTGGCTCCGTATTCGCATGCGGTCTTTGCGGCCTCACGCGCGGACGGCGTGTCTGGAAGCACCGGTCATGTGTCGGCCATGGGGATCGAATCGTTCGAGTGGACGCGCATGCACGTCGAGGGCGGGCCGACGTCGCTGAGCCCGCGCGTGAGCGACTTGTTTGCGTCGGCTGAACGTGTTGTGAGTTTTGTCAGTGATGGCCACGACGCGTGGTCCCGCAACGCGCAGCGGTGGATGCCCGGCGCACGGCTGCATGCCGTCGCCGCTCGCCCGCCGAATGGTTGGGATGCGCACGTGTCCGACTGGCACCGTGAGCAGCTTGCGTCGGCGGGGCTTGATTGGTCCGATGTGATGCCAGCGACGCACAGCGGGTTGCAGCGCGCGGCGACTGCGGGAAGGGCGGTGGTGATGCACCCCGGGTCGGGCGGCAGGGATAAGTGCTGGCCGATGGCGAGTTGGTTGGCGCTCAGCGAGGCGCTGCGGGCGCGCGGCCGGCATGTGTGCCTGGTGTTTGGCGAGGCGGAGCGTGAGCGCTTCATGGGCGATGTGTGGGAGACGCTTGTGCGCAGCGCAAGTGAATCGGTGTTCTGCAGGACGCTCGAAGACCTCTGCGGCGTGCTGCGCAAGGTGTCGGTGTATGTGGGCAATGATGCGGGGCCGACGCACGTGTCGGCTGAGCTGGGCGTGCGGACGCTGGTGCTGTTCGGGCCGACCTCGCCGGCTGTGTGGGCTCCGCGCAGCGGTTTGGGGGCGTCGGGCGCGTCGTTGGTGTCGGTTGTGTCGCCGACTGCGCCTTCGCCGATGTCGTGGCTGGGCGTGGAGCGTGTGTTGTCAGAGCTGGACCGGCTCGAGGGCGGGTCGCAACTATGATGCGTTGATGAAGATCATCCTTGTCAACCCGCGCGGCTTCTGTGCGGGCGTTCACATGGCGGTCGACACGGTGCAGGAGCTCATCGAGCTGCTCGGCCCGCCGTTGTATGTCTATCACGAGATCGTTCACAACCGCCACGTCGTCGAGCGCTTCATCCGGCAGGGCGTGGTGTTCATCGAAGACATCGCCGAGGTGCCTGCGGGCCAGACCGTCGTCTTCAGCGCGCACGGCGTGAGCCCCGCGGTCCGTGCCGAGGCCGATGCACGGCAGCTACGCATCATCGACGCGACCTGCCCGCTGGTCACCAAGGTCCACGTTGAGGCCCGTCGTTACGCCCGCATGGGCAAGCGCATCCTGCTCGTGGGCCACCACGACCACCAGGAGATCAAAGGCACCTTCGGCGAAGCGCCGCAA
>DAIOEG010000044.1:0-4597 GCA_036746415.1 Phycisphaera sp.
CGTCACCGTCGGCGGGACGACCTACCCGATGCCCAAACCCTTCTTCGTCATGGCCACGCAGAACCCCATCGAACAAGAAGGCACCTACCCGCTCCCCGAAGCGCAGCTCGACCGCTTCCTCTTCAAGCTCGACGTGGGATACAGCAGCCGGTCCGAGCTGCACGAGGTCTTGAACCGCACGACGCAGGCGACCCAGCCGGTGGTGCAGAAGGTGCTCAATGCAGAGCAGATCGTCGCGTACCAGTCGCTTGTGCGTCAGGTGCTGATCACGCCGGAGGTGCAGGACTTCGCCGTCCGCGCCGTGCTCGCCACCCACCCCGACGGCGAGCACGCGACCAAGATGAGCAAGCAGTTCCTGCGCTTCGGCGCAAGCCCCCGCGCCGCGCAGGCGCTCGTGTTGGCCGGCAAGGTCCGCGCGCTGCTCGACGGGCGTGGCCACGCAAGCATCGAAGACATCAAGAAGGTGATGCTCCCCGCGCTGCGCCACCGCATCCTGCTCAACTTCGAGGGCCAGGCCGAGGGCATCACCGCCGACATGATCGTCAACGACATCCACGACTCGCTGGCGGTGACGGCTGTGGTAGTTCGCTGAAGAATTATTTGAACCGCGGAGGCGCGGAGGACGCGGAGGCAAGAGATGCATGACTTTAGTAGCAGATTGAATCAGTTGACCGAGGGCATCATCGGTGCAGCCATTGAGGTGCACCGAGAGCTTGGCCCCGGTTTTCTTGAAAGCACGTATCAAAAAGCGATGGCGGTAGAACTCACCCATCGTGGCATCCCCCATTCTTGTGAGCACCTTGTCACACTGATGTATCGCGGGCACCAAGTCGGTGAAGGGCGGCTTGACATCCTTGTCAATGAACTGATCGTGGTGGAACTCAAAGCAGTCGACAAACTAGCCCCCATCCACCATGCTCAGGTCATCAGCTATCTCAAGGCAACACATCTTCCATTGGGCCTTCTAATCAACTTTAATGCCGAAACACTGAAAGACGGTCTCAAGCGGATAGTTCTTTCCTCCGCGTCCTCCGCGCCTCCGCGGTTCACTCCTCCCCATGAATAATCTCCTCCAACCCGAGTTCCTCCACCGCCTCGACCGGCTCGATGTGGTGTCGCGCAAGATGCTGCGCGGGCGGCAGCAGGGCGAACGGCGCAGCAAGAAGCGGGGGCAGTCCGTCGAGTTTGCCGACTACCGCAGCTACGTCGTCGGCGACGACCTGCGACGCATCGACTGGAACCTCTACGCCCGACTCGACAAGCTGTTCCTGCGTCTTTTCATGGAAGAGGAAGACCTCACCGTCAACGTCCTCATCGACACCACCGCGTCCATGCGCTATGGCAGCCCCGACAAGCTCGACTACGCCAGGCAGCTCGCGGCGGCCGTGGGCTACGTCGCGCTCACGCACTTCAACCGGCTGTGCGTCTACGGCTTCGATGCGACACTGTCGCACACACTCGAAGGCCTGCGCGGGCGTCGGCCGCTGCCCCGGCTGCTCGAGTTCCTGAGCGACATGAAACCCAGCGACAAACCCGGCGACCTGGGCGCTGCGCTGCGACGCTTCGCGCTCATCAACCGCCAGCCCGGCGTCCTGATCGTCATCAGCGACTTCATGGACAAAGGCGAGCTCAACAGTGCGCTGCGGTTCGTGAGCGGGCCGAGGTTCGATGCGCATGCCGTGCAAGTGCTCAGCCCCCAGGAAGTCTCGCCCGGCAGCGGCGGCGTCGCGGGTGACCTGCGGCTGACCGATGTGGAAGACGGCGACGTGGCCGAGGTGTCTGCCAACTCGCTGCTCATCGACCGCTACCGCGCGAACCTGCAGGCCTACTGCCAGCACGTCCGCGAGCAGTGCGTCAAGCGCGGCCTGTCTTACTTCAACGTGACCACCGACGTGCCGGTGGAAACGGTGGTACTCAAGTACTTCCGTGAACGCGGGTTGGTGGGGTGAAAGCGAGTTTGTCACAGATGAACACAGATGGACACGGATGAGAACCATGAGTGGCCACGGAACATGAGGAAGGCACTGAAATGAATCGGAATTTGAAACATTTAATGGCATGCTCTCTTGCTTTCAGTAACTTCCTTAAGTTCCGTGGCCAACTGCATGCTGCTTCCAGCTGCTTCCAGCTGCGTCTATCTGCGTCCATCTGTGACTAATCACAACGCCTGAGAAACCATGAGCTTCATCTCTCCCATCTCGGCGTTGATTGCGGCGGGCATCACGGTGCCTCTGCTGGTGATGCTGTATTTCCTGAAGCTGCGTCGTCGGGCGTTGGTCGTTCCTTCGACGCTGCTTTGGAAGAAGTCGATCCAAGACCTTCAGGTCAACTCGCCGTTCCAGAAGCTGCGCAACAACCTGCTGCTGTGGCTGCAACTGCTGCTGCTGGCGCTCTTGCTGCTCGCGATGGCTCGGCCTGCAACGGACGAGCAGGCGATCACCGGGTCGCGCATCGTGCTCGTCGTCGACCAGTCTGCGTCGATGTCGGCGACCGATGTCTCGGGCACCCGGCTGCAACGCGCCAAGGAGGAGGCCAACCGCGTCATCGAGGCGATGCCCGCCGATGCGGCGGGGATGGTGATCGCCTTTGCCGAGCGGGCGCAGGTGGTGCAGAGCTTTACGGGCGACAAGGCGCAGCTGCGCCGAGCGATCGACGGCATCACGCCCACGCAACAACGCTCACGCCTCGACCCGGCCATCGCGCTCATCGAGCCGCAGCTCACCGGGGGCGAGGGAGAAGCGCAGGGCCTGAGCGTGTTTGTGTTCAGCGATGGCCGGACACATGCGGACGGCGGGGACACGCCCGCGCTGCCCGGCACGCCGCTCACCTTCGTGCCCATCGGCAGCGATGCGCCGGACAACCTCGCCATCGTCGCGGCCTCGGCCCGCCGAGACCCCGAGAAGCCCGAAGAGGTCGAGGTGTTTGCGCGGCTGGCGAACTTCGGGCCTGATGAGGTGACGGCCACGGTGACGATGACCATCGATGGCCGAGCCGTCTCGACGCGCCGCGTGCGCATCGGCGGCGTGCAACGTGCTGATGCCAACACCAGTGGTGCGGGTGATGCAACGGATACAGCCGCGTCGGCATCGCCGAGCGAAGCGGGCGAGCGGTCGGTGGTGTTTGCTTTGAACCGGCCGGGGCCGGGCTCGATCGAGTTGCGACATGACCATGCCGATGCCCTTTCTGCGGATGACTCGGCCCGGCTCGAGCTCACGGCGGCGCGTCGGCTGCGCGTGCTTTTAGTCAGCGAGGGCAACCCGTTCCTGAGCGAGGGGTTGAAAGCGACCGACCCGGACCGTCTTGAAGTCGTGACGCCCTCGGCGTACGAGGCGCGTGGCGCGGCGTTGTGGGCCGAGGGTGATGCGGGGTTTGATGTCGTGGTGTTCGATCGGTATCGGCCGGCGTCGCTGCCGATGCTGAACTCACTGAGCTTTGGGGAAGCGCCGCCTGTGGCGGGGTTGGAGCGTCGCGGGTCGGTGGAGTCGGCCCCGGAGTACCAGCGGCCGATCAACTGGTCGCGTTCCGAGGCGCTCATGCGGTACGTGGCGATGGACGACGTGATCGTGCGTCGGCCCGGGCGATTGGTGCTGCCTGACACGGCGCGGGTGCTCATCATGGGCACGGAGGGCCCGATGGCGGCTGCGGTGGAGGAGCCGGAGTCGGGGCGGACGCACGTGGTCGTGAGCTTCGACGTGTTGCAGAGTCGTTGGCCGCTCAACTTGAGCTTCACGATTTTTCTGGTGAACGTCATGGATGTGCTGGGGCTACAGGGGCCCGGCGCGGGCGGGGCGTTGTCGTTCCAGACGGGCACATCGGCGAGCGTGCCGGTGATGAGCGGGGCGACTGCGCGCGCGGTCGTGTTTGATGGGCCGGTGGACTTGACCGGCACGGTGCGTGCGGGGCGTGTGACGCTGCCTGCGTTCGACACGGTTGGTTGGTATGAGACGACGAGCGAAGCGGTGCCCGCGTCGTATCGCCTGTTGGCGGTGAACCTGGTGGACGGGCTGGAGAGCGACCTCCGGCCGGCGTCGCGTGTCGAGGTCGCCAGCGCTGCGCAGGTGTCGAGCGAGAACCAGTCGCCCGTACGGCGCGAGGTCTGGTGGTGGCTGGTGTGGCCGGCGCTTGGGCTGCTGCTGGTGGAGTGGTGGGTGTATGTGCGGCGCATGGGCGTGTGAGTGGAGAGGCGTGAGTCGGCCTAAGTGAGTCGGGGTGAAGTGCGTGGTTGTCAACTCCCCGACTCACGCAGCCCGACTCACGACTCACGCGCCCCCCTCCCCCTTCGCTTACACTCTCGCCCATGGCAAAAGAGCTTAAAAGCAAAGGGTTGACGTATGCCGGCGCGGGTGTGGACATCGAGGCGGGGGATGCGGTCGTCGGGCGGATCCGCTCGCACCTCGAGCGGACGTACGGCCCGCGTGTCATCAGCAAGCACGGCGGTTTCGCGGGCCTGCAAAAAGCGTTTGAACTGGGGCCGGCCGGCGTACGCGAGCAGATCAAGGCGTCCGGCTTGCGCGGTCGTGGCGGCGCCGGGTTTCCGACCGGGATCAAGTGGCAGACCGTTGCCGACGCGCCGGGTGAAAAAAAGTACATCGCCTGC
>DAIOEG010000044.1:4607-5574 GCA_036746415.1 Phycisphaera sp.
GCTCCGCCTGGACTACAACGAGAAGCTCTTTGCGCGCAACTTCAAGGACCCCGTGCTCGTCGCCTGCACCGACGGCGTGGGCACCAAGGTCAAGCTCGCGGCGCAGCTGGGCGTGCGTGACACGATCGGCATCGACTGTGTCGCGATGAATGTCAACGACATGATCGTGCAAGGTGCTGAGCCGCTGCTGTTCCTCGATTACGTCGGCGTGCACAAGGTTGTGCCCGAGGAGATGGAGCAGATCGTCAAGGGCGTGGCGGACGGGTGCAAACTCGCCGACTGCGCGCTCTTGGGCGGTGAGACCGCCGAGATGCCCGACATCTACAGCAAGGGCGACTTCGACGTCGCGGGCTTTGCCGTGGGCGTCGTCGAGCTCAAGCGCGTCGTCGAGGGCCAGACCCGCGTCGAGCCCGGCGACATCGTGCTTGGTCTCCAGAGCAGCGGCGTGCACAGCAACGGCTTCACGCTCGTCCGCAAGATCATCGACCACGCGAACCTCAAGCTCGACAAGGTCTACAGCGAGCTCGACGCCGACCCGGCCCTCGCCGGCAAGACCCTCGGCGAGGTGCTGCTGACGCCCACGCGCATCTACGCCCGCCAGATCGTCTCGCTGCTGCGTCAATCGGCGGCATGGCCCACATCACCGGCGGCGGTCTGCCCGGCAACGTCAACCGCGCGCTGCCCGACACGCTCGACGCGCGCCTGCGACGCAAGAGCATCGCCGTCCCCCCGCTGTTTTCGTTTCTCCAGAAGCACGGCAACGTCGACACCGACGAGATGTTCCGCGTGTTCAACATGGGCGTGGGGTACGTGCTCATCGTCCGCCCGCACTTCGCAGAGGCCGTCGCCGACAAGCTGCACAAGCTCGGCGAGACCGTCGTGCAACTCGGCGAGATCGTCCCCGGCACCGGCGTTGTCAAGATCGTCTGACACGCTGGCAACACGCGTGGCCGTGCGCGGCAGCGCT
>DAIOEG010000044.1:5584-11458 GCA_036746415.1 Phycisphaera sp.
TCGAGCAGCAGGAGCGTCGTACCCGCCTTGCGCACCGTCTCAGCCGGGGTCGCCTCATCCAGCGCGAGCTTGGCCAGCCGGTTCACCATGTGCACCGCCCAGTGCGCCTGCGCGACCGCGACCCGCTCGCGCGGGGTCAGCGTGTCCAACGGGTTGTGAGCGGGTGCATCGGGCGTCATCACGGGCCTCCACTGATTGCGGTGCAGGGCCCGTTTTGTGCGCGCATCTGCGTCGCGCGTGGCATAAAACGCTTGTCAACGTGGGTAAAAAAAATATTCACGAATGTCAAAGGAGTGTTGCGGAGCGACCAAAACGTGCGCACAAACAGGGTCGTCGATGCAGATGTGTAGCCGCGACTTGACAAGTCGCGGGCTGTGCGGCGTTTCAGAGACGCAACCCGATCGGCCTGTCACATCGCTCAAACCGCGTGCTGTCAACACGCGGCGATGCGTGTGACGACCCCGTCATGAAACTATCACCGCGTTCACCTGTGGTCCCCCCGCAGGCGAACCGGCGCGACTGGGCTGCGTATAGTGGTCCGGCGATGCGTGGCGGTGCTGCGCGTGCCTCTATCAGGAGACGATGCGATGTCGAGATTTCGTTGGTATGGCCCGTCGCTGGTGTTGTTGTTTACCGCCCTGCTCGTGATGGTCATGGGGCCGGGTGTGATGCGGTCTCTCGTGCATGCGCAGGAGGGCACGAAGCTGCAATTGATCCGTAACGACCTTGTGGAGAACGCGACGCTTGAACAGCTGAGCAACGCGTTCAAGCAGGTCGCGCAGCTGGTCGAGCCCAGCGTCGTCCACGTCGAGGTGCAGGGCCGGCCCACGAGCGCCCCCGCCGCCGGCCGACCCGGGAACCCCTTCGGCCAAGGCAACCCCAGCATCCCCGAGGAGCTGCGCCGATTCTTCGACCCGTTCCAACAGGAGCAGCAGCAGCCACAACCGCAGCAGCAGCCACAACCCAACGGCGAGTACGACCGCTTCAACTCGTTTCGCGCGATGGGCAACGGCTCGGGCTGGGTGTATCGACACACGACCAGCGACGGTGAGGCGTCCGACTTCATCATCACCAACAACCACGTGATCGATAACGCCGAGCGCATCGTCATCCGTTTCCAGGACGGGCGCGAGGCCGTCGCCGAGGTCGTCGGCACGCCGGACCCGCAGACGGACGTGGCGGTGCTGCGCATCAAGGGCGACGGCGAGGCCGGCACACTGCACCCCGCGGCGGTCGCAACCGGCAACGTCGAGCAGGGCGAGATGGTCTTCGCGTTCGGCAGCCCGTTCCGCTTCGACTTCTCGATGAGTCAGGGCATCGTGTCCGCGACCGGGCGCAGCCGCGTGGGCATCCTCGGCAGCGACGGCTACGAAGACTTCATCCAGACCGACGCGGCCATCAACCCCGGCAACTCCGGCGGGCCGCTGGTCAACATCCGCGGCGAGGTCGTCGGTATGAACACCGCGATCGCGTCGCGCGATGGCGGGTTCAACGGCCTGGGGTTTGCGATCCCTGTCGCGATGGTCACCAACATCGCCGACGCCATCATCGAAGACGGCAAGGTGCAACGCGGCTTCCTGGGCATCGAGATCGTGGACCTCACCAAGGACTGGGCCGACTCGTTTGGATACAGCTCGACGACGGGCGCACTGGTGATGAACGTGCTGCCCGGCGGGGCCGCCGCCAACGCCGACATCCGATCGGGCGACATCATCACAGCCGTTGATGGGAAAGACGTGCGCAACGTCGTCGAGCTGCGACGCGCGATCGCCGCCATCAAGCCCGGCGTGCCGGTCGAGGTGTCGATCTTCCGCGACAAGGAAGTCAAGACCGTCACCGTCACGCTCGGCTCGCGCACCGATGTCGCCTCCGCCACGGGACGAGGCAGCCATGATGCGCAAAGCAATGATGCCCAGGCGAGCAACAACGAACGGCTGCAGCAGTACGGCATCAGCGGCGTCGAGACGCTCACCGCAGAGCGGGCCGAGGAGATGGGCCTGACCTTCCAGCCCGGTGTGCTGGTCACCGCGCTGCGGGACGGCTCTGTCGCGGCGGCGAATCTGCCGCGTGGCACGCTCATCACCGCCGTCTTCGACACGCCCACCAAGAGCGTCGGTGAGCTGACGCAGGCGATCAATGAGGCCGACGCCAGCAAGCCGCTGCGCCTCGGCGTCATGCGGTGGGACAGCCAGAACAACCGCTGGAACTCCGGCTTTGCGTTGCTGAAACTGCCGGAGCAGTAAGCCCCTGTGACGATGAAACACCCCGCGGAGCCCACGTGCATGGAACGTGGGCTTCTTTCATGGGTGAATGGTTACAATCCGCCGCAATGACGCACACCACACCCGCGCCGCTGCTGCAGGTCCGCAACCTTGAGACACACTTCCCCGTGAAGCGCGGGTTGCTCAAGCGAACGGTCGGCGCGGTCAAGGCCGTGGATGGCGTGAGCTTCGACGTGGGCCACGGCGAGACGCTGGGCCTCGTGGGCGAGTCGGGGTGTGGCAAGTCCACCGTCGGGCGATCGATCCTCCGGCTCATCCCCGCAACGGCGGGCAACGTCACGTTCGACGGTCGGGATGTCTACGCCGCCGGCCGGTCGGAGATGCACACGCTGCGCCGGCAGATGCAGATCATCTTTCAAGACCCCGTGGGCTCGCTCAACCCGCGCATGACCGTCGGCTCGATCATCCGCGAGCCCATCGCCGTCCACAAGCTCGCGACGGGCAGCGAGCTCGACGACCGCGTCTCGACACTGCTCCAGAAAGTCGGCCTGCTGCCCGAACACGCGCAGCGGTACCCCCACGAGTTCTCCGGCGGGCAGCGTCAGCGCATCGGCATCGCCCGCGCACTCGCGCTCGAGCCGCGCTTCATCGTGTGTGACGAGCCGGTGTCGGCGCTCGACGTCTCAATCCAGGGGCAGGTGCTAAACCTGCTCAACGATCTGCAGGACGAGTTCAAGCTGTCGTACCTGTTCATCGCGCACAACCTCGCGGTGGTCGAGCACTTCTGCGACCGCATCGCCGTCATGTACCTGGGCCGGATCGTCGAGCTCGCCTCGCGCGAAGCGCTGTACCGAAACCCGGTGCACCCGTACACCAAGGCGCTTCTCTCGGCCGCACCGATGCCCGACCCGCGCGCGAAGCGTTCCCGCATCCGCCTGCTCGGTGATGTGCCCTCGCCGATCCACTACTTCTCGGAGAGCGATGCGCCGGTGACGCCCCGGCTCAGCGCCGATGAAGAGGCGCAGCTGAAGGCCGAGCGCGAAGAGGGGTTCGAGTACGTCTCGCGTTCGCAGCTGCTGCACCGCCCGCCGATGGTCCCGGTGCCGGGTGATGAGGGGCACTTCGTCAGCCCGTCCCCGGGCGTGAACCTCGTCGCCGCGTGATACGAAGCATGAAACCCCACGCAGCTTCGCAGCGTGGGCTTCGGGGGGGTGTCAGTGGGCTCTGCGGCGCAGCAGCATCGTGCCGGCTCCGCCGATGAGGCCGATGGTGCTGGGTTCGGGGACGGTGGTGAGGGTGAGGATGCTTTCGCGTTCGAGGGTGAGGGTGAGCTCGCCGTTGGTGAAGTCTTGCTGGCCGACGTAGCGGAGGTAGTCGCCCTCGACGGAGCGCAGGCTGTAGAGGTCGTTGACGGAGTTGGCGATGGCGCTGAGGTCGAGGGTGAGTGTGGGGGCGTCCTGCGAGGTGTTGATGATGACGATTGTGAGGTCGTTGGTGTCGTCGTTGTAGAACGCGCTGATGAGGACGCCCTCGATGCCCGAGTCGCCGGCGGCGTCGCCGTCTTGTGCGAGTTCGTAGCGGGTCATGCCGGGGCGGATGTATCGGTAGAAGTGTTTGGCGGCGGCGTACTTGGGGCCGGTGGTCTCGATGTTGCCATCGGGCGTCGAGAGCGCGAGCACCTCGCCTTGTGCGTCGAAGGTTTCCTGAGCGGTGCCTCGGCGGGTGTCGTAGGTGAGCTGCCAGTTGAGGTAGGCCTCGACGTTGCCGTGGACGAGGGCCTCGTGGGTGGCGACGGCCTGGTCGAGGGCGTCGAAGGTGTGCGGGTCGCTGGCGTCGGCGGTCCACTTGTGCAGCGCCCCGTCGAACTCGGTCATCCAGCTGCCGCGCTTCAGCGGGTCGTTGCCGACGCCGGCGAAGGAGTCGAGGTAGACCTGTTGGCCGTTGGGGAGCGTGACGAACCCTTCGGGCCGGCCTGCGATGTATTGCCGCCAGCGCTCGGCGGGGTCGGCGGCGGTGGCGGTGGGGTTCTTTCGGCCGTCGTAGCCGTGGATCGCGTAGACATCGAGCAGGCGGTTGGCCTGATCGAGCTGTTGCTGCGTGAGGTTGGCCTTGAAGCGGAACTTGCCTTGCTCGGGCGTGGTGAAGGGCAGCGGCTCCATCAGGCCTTCTTCGTACCAGAGCTGTTCCATGAAGCGGTGCTGGGCCCAGGCGCCGCCGTCGTCGCCGTCGGCCCCGATGCCGATGTGCTCGGGGCCCATGATGAGCGTGTTGCCGGAGATGCCGTAGTCGTCGAACGCTTCGCGGATGGCGATGATGGTCTGCGCGTAAAGCTCTTTGGAGTAAAACGCACTGTTGTAGCCGGGGGTGAACTGCGGCTCGTTCTGCAAGCTGATGGCGTGCAGTGGCCCGCCGCTCGCGTCTTCAAAGCCCTTGACCCACGCGGCGACGTAGTGCGCAAAGTCGTCGATGTACTGCTGCTGGAGCTGCCCATCGGCGGAGTCGGCCTGGTCGAAGCCGATGAAGTACGGGTTCTTTTCAAAGCCGTTCTGCGTGTAGCTGCCCTTCATCCAGTGCGGCGGGGTCCACACCGTGCCGATGACCTTGAAGCCGTCGATGTTCCGTTGATAGCCCTGCTCGGCCATCTGGCGGTGCGTGCGGACACGGTACGCGTCAAAATCCAGCAGCGAGACGTTGTAGTCCAGCACCTCGGCCCAGGTTGTGTCCTCCGCGTCCAGCGCGGTCTTGAACGCCACGGGCGTCTCGAAGTCGTACTGCGTGCGACGCCCACCGACGATCGGCTTGGCGGCGGCGTAGTGGCCCATCTCGATGCGGAGCATCGAGGCGCCCAGGTCGTCGTAGTAGGTCTTCGCGAGCGTGTCGATGTCGTAGTAGCCCTCGCCCCAGCCGGCGACAGACGTGCCGAAGCCCGCGATCTGCTGCCGCTTCGCCGAGTTGCTGGCATCGAACACGAGGGTCTCGGCCCACGCGCTGCCAAGATGCACGGTGGAACACAGCAACACGAGGCCCATCAGGGTCCGCCGAGGGGTACAACTGGTTTTCATGGGCTTTCTCTTGCTCCGTCTCGCGTTCCCAGGCAGGGGCGAGGTCTTCAATAATAACTCATCGGGCAGGAAAGCCAAGGGGAAAGCCAGGGGAGGAAAATTGAAACGCGGAACTCGGAACGCGTCACTGGGAAGGCGGAAAGGGGAAGGCGGGAGGTGGGAGGTTGGGGAAGTTGTGCGGGGTGCGCGGGTCTGTTGGACGGGTTAAGGGGGTGTTGGTACAGTGAACGGCTCGCTTGGGCGATGTGCCCCCGCGACACCGTTCCCGTCACGGCCCCCTTGAAACACCCGGCCCTTGGTCGGGTGTGCTCGAGGGACAGGCCCCCCGGAGTCATGCAGCATGGTTCGTCTTCGATTTAAACGTTTCGGCAGGACCCACAGCCCTTACTACCGTCTGTGCGCGATTGATAAGCGATCGCCGCGCGACGGACGAGCGATTGAAGAGCTGGGCACGTACGACCCGCAGAACACCGATGAGTCCAAGCAGATCAACCTGCACGCCGACCGCATCAAGTACTGGCTCGCGCAGGGCGCGCCGCCGTCGGAGACGGTGACCGCGCCATTGACGCCGAAGGGACTGCCGGAGACCC
>DAIOEG010000045.1:0-5338 GCA_036746415.1 Phycisphaera sp.
TCGGTGCTCTGCACCGCGCGGGAGATCATCACGCTGTGGGTCTCGCGGATGGTCATGTTCAACCTCTACTTCCGGGGGACCCTGCCCTTCAAGGACGTGTTCATCCACGCCATGATCCAGGACGGCCACGGGCAGAAGATGAGCAAGTCGCTCGGCAACGGTGTCGACCCGATCGACATCATCCACTCGCACGGCAGCGATGCCATGCGCTTCACCCTCGCGTCCATGACCACGCACACGCAGGACGTGCGCATGCCCGTCGACCTGCTGGACCCCAACACCAACGAATCGTTCACGCCCGAGTTCATCACCCTCAAGAACAGCTACAAAGTCGCTGCACCCATCCAGACGCGTAACGGCCACAAGATCGTCTCCAGCTACGGCTACGCATCGGGCGAAGCCAAACCCACCGTCGACATGCCCGTCGCTCGCAACACCTCCGAGAAGTTCGACCTCGGCCAACGCTTCGCCAACAAGGTGTGGAACGCCACGCGCTTCGCACTCTCGCACCTCACCCCCCTTTTCGATCCGCACACACGCGCAGACGCATCGTGCGATATCACAATGCTGTCACTCGCAGATCAATGGATCCTCGGCCGCGCCGGCCAAGCCGTGCGCGACTGCGAGAAACACATCCGCGTTTACGCGTTCAGCGAGTACGCCTCCACGCTCTACGACTTCTTCTGGCGAGACCTGTGCGACTGGTACATCGAAGCGATCAAGCCCACGATTGCAAGCGACACACAGCAACAACGCGTGCTCTCGGCTTGTCTGGATGCCGCGCTGCGCATCATGCACCCTGCCATGCCCTTTATCACGGAGCGATTGTACGAGGCGCTTAGCGAAGCAGTCCCCGGCGATCGATCGTATGCGGGCCTCACGCTGGAGCCCGCGACGCTGTTGTGTTCCGCGCGCTGGCCGAGTGTCGAGGCGTTGGGTCCGCAGGCGCAGGCACTCGAAGCATTTGGCCTGCTGCAAGCGGTGGTGGGCGCGACGCGCGAGGTGCGTGTGTCGTGCAAAGTCCCGCCGCGCGACCGCGTCACGGTCTCGATGCGCGCAGCCGGCGACGCGCTCACCATGCTACGCGACACCCTGCCACTCATCGAAGCGCTGGCCAACGTGCAGTGCGCCGCCGTCGGCGAAGACACGCAGCGACCCGCCGATGCGGCACTAGGATCGGTGCGCAGCGTCGAGGTCTACGTCCACGGCGTGATGGATGTCGCCACCGAGCGCGCCCGCCTCAGCAAGCGCACCACAGAGCTTGAGGGGCTTGTGGCAAGTCTCGACAAGCGACTCAGCAACAAGGGCTATGTCGATCGCGCGCCGGCGCATCTTGTGAAGGAAACACAGGACCAACGCGCCGCCGCCATGGCCGAGCTTCTGACAACACAAGCGCAACTGCACACGCTGTCATGAGCAACGCTTCCATGAATGGCTGCATGCTCGTTTTTACAAAAATGAATGGCTTGCGAAAACTTGCTGCCATGCGTGTTGCGCGACGCCTGTGATCCGCCGCGTGCGCAGCCGGGCGTCATCAAAAAACCATGCCCCACGGCTTTGTGGCCGGGGGGCATGGCGGAGGAGAAAGATCGTTGATATTTCTTTATTCGGCTAAGACTCGTTCAGAACTACCTATTTTACGACTCAGAAGCGCCGCGTGTTCGCAAACTATCCAACATCCGGTAATCTTCTAAGGAACATTGTTCACAAACGATGCTCATCAATGAGTGCCTCTTGCATGTGTGTCGATCACATCTTGATGTGATACCCTGTTCCACGTGAAACACATCAGGAGTTGTGCAAATGGAACAGGCAGTCAAAAAAACGAATCGACTCGGCCGTGGTTTGAGTTCTCTCATGTCTACGCCGGTCGAAGTGGTGTCGCAGCAAGTCGTCCGTGAGGGTATTGACGTGGTAGAGCCGTCTGAGGCCGCTGGCCTCTCGGGTGGGGAGCGGGTGCAGAAACTTGCTCTCGACAAGGTCCGTGTCAACCCGAATCAGCCGCGTCAGCAATTCGATGGCGGAGCCCTCGAAGAATTGTCAGCGTCCATCAAGAAGCACGGTGTCATGCAGCCGGTGCTCGTCCGTCAGGCCGGGGCAGATACTTTCGAGTTGATTGCTGGAGAACGACGCTGGCGAGCAGCGAAGTTAGCGGGCTTGGCCGACATCCCCGCCGTGGTGCGGGACTTGGACGCAAAGACTTCGGCGGAGTGGGCGCTGGTCGAAAACCTTCAACGCGAAGACCTCAACCCGCTGGAAAGGGCGGACGCGTTCCAAAAACTCATCGACGGCTTCGGCCTCACGCACGAACAGGTCGCTGAGCATGTCGGCGTACATGTCACGAGCGTCACGAACCACCTGCGGCTCCTACGACTACACCCAGATGTGCAGTCCTGGCTGACGAACAACCTGCTCAGCATGGGCCACGCGCGGGCACTCGCAGGCATTGACAGCCACGACAAGCAGCTCAAATGGGCACGGCAAGCGATCGAGGCCGGCTGGTCGGTCCGACAACTCGAAGCGGCCGTCCGATTGCCAGAACCCGGACTCAACACGAATCAAACCGGCGACAAGCCCCCCGCTGCCGTACGCTCGGCGGTCGTCGCAGACATCGAACGCCAGCTCAGCGACGCACTGACCACACGCGTAACCGTCAAATCCGGACGAAAAAAGGGCTCTGGCGTCCTCTCGATCGAGTACCACTCGCTTGATGAGTTCGACGCACTGATCCAGCGCATGGGTATTAAGCTGCAGTAGCCGCTGAGGTACTGATCATCCGGCCCAGGACAGTGGCGATCGCGGCGGGGGGCAATATCGACTGCGCGAGATGACGCTCCGCAACCGATCGTGGCATGCCGTAGACCACGCTGCTTGCCTGATCTTGTGCGATGATCGCACCACCCGCGTCGCGGATGGCCTTCGACCCCGCCGTCCCATCGTCGCCAATGCCAGTCAATACAATCCCAAGCACACGGCTGCCAAACACGTGAGCGCCGGTTTGAAACAACACGTCAACAGAGGGTTTATACAAGAATGAACTGGGTTCTATATCGCATGAAGCACGAACGGCTTTCACGGACCCCTTGAGGTGTGTGTGCAGGCCGCCCGGGCAGATGCTCACTTGGCCGGCGACAATGCCATCGCCCGAGTCGAGGTGTTTCACCGGGATCTGACAGATCTCACCCAAACGGTTCGACATCGATTTGGTAAACACCATCGGCATGTGCTGCGCCACCACGACCGGCAAGGGGAACCCCGCAGGCAATCCCGTGAGGATCGTCTCCAGCACAGGCGGGCCACCCGTGGACGAGCCAATGAGCACGATGTCGAACTGCGACACACGCAGGTCCGGCAGGGCTTCGCCCCCGCGCGGCAAAACCGAGGACGAGGCCGTCAGCTTCGCCAGCTCCTTCTTGGACTGCCCGATCGCCTTCACGCGTTTAACAAACTCTTGTAGGAAAGTTGCGGAGCCGGGAAGCGTCGGCCCGTTGTCCTTCGCGAGCACATCGGCTGCGCCCATGCGCAGCGCCTGCAGCGACTGGACCGACCCCTCCGTCGTGAGCGACGAGCACATGAGCACCCGCGTCGGCGACTCGCGCATGATCTTGCGCAGCGCCGTCAGCCCGTCCATCTCGGGCATCTCGATGTCCATCGTCACCACGTCCGGCTGATGCTCCTTGGCCAGCTCGACGGCCTCCTTGCCGTTGCGTGCCCTTGCCACCACGGTGATGTCACCTGCGGCCTCCAGCGCCCGCACAAGCGCGGTCCGCATGAAGGTGGAGTCGTCGGTAACGAGGACGCGGATGGACATGATGCCTTCAGTGGAAAGGGGGGCGATCAATCAGGAGTCGCCGCGCCCGGCGTCGCATGCGCGGCGCAAGACGGCAGCAGCGGAAACACGACACACGCTCACGCCGCCATCGCGGAACAGCGGGCCATGGTCTCTTGGATCCGCTCGCCCAGCACGTTGGGCGTGAAGGGCTTGACGACGTAGTTGTTCACGCCGGCCTTGATGGCCTCGACCACGCGGGACTTCTCGGCCTCGGTGGTGACCATGATGATGGGCGTCTTATTGCCCGCGCCGCGGAACTGCTTGACGAACGTGATGCCGTCCATGTTGGGCATGTTCCAGTCAAGCAAAATCAAGTTAGGCGCAAAAGGCCCGACCTTGGCCAGCGCGTCCACGCCGTCAACGGCTTCCTGGACCTCGGAGTATCCGAGCTGGCTCAAGATGCCACGCTGGATGTTACGCATCGTCTTGCTGTCATCGACCAATAGGACTTTCATGATTCATGCTCCCGAATCGCGGGTGGGGGGGTGTGGCGGGGCACGGAAGAGGGTCTGGTGTTTGCATTCACTCACGCGGCAAGGTTCTTGGCACCCGCGGCTTCGCTCGCATCACGCAGCGCGACGTCGAGGAAGAACTGGCCCAGGTCGCAGTCGCAGGGGATGCGGATGCACTTGACGTCCTTACGACCGAACACGGCGTGTCCCGAGCCGATGACGACGCTGGGGCAGGTGATGCTTGCTTTCTTGCCTTGGAACTTGGCCTTGGCCCCACCGGAGATCATGTTGACCAGCTCGCCGATGGCGTCGGCGAAGTCTTCGTGTTGCGAGTCGAGCTCCATGCCCGTGAAGAGCGAGACAGCACGTTCAGCGGTCGCGGTGGGGAAGCCGAGGACCACGGTGCCGTCCACATCGCCGGACATGCCGATGATGCCCGACACATCGTGCGACGGCCCATCATTCGGACGAAGGCCCGGCGAGCCGACGGTCACCGGCATCTGAAGCATGGTCTCAAAGACGTTGGTGACGGACTCGACGAAGGGAAGGATGTATGAGCTGTTCACGGGCCGACTCCTCTGGCTTGCTGGTTCGTTGTGGATGGGCAGTGGTCTAACGCTGGGTCGTGTCGGCACGCGGCGCGACGGAATCATTTCAGACTCTTGGACTATCGGGCGATCCCGGTTCGGGTTTCACCCGCATGCGCGAAAAATATTCTGTTACGCCGCGTCGTCATGGGTGTGCAGCCCGTGCGGCACGGTCTTGAGCAGCTCGATGACATCGAGGATCAGGCACACACGGCCGTCTTCACGGATGGTCGCGCCGCTGAACGGCCCGCCCTTGGTGTACGCATCGTCGAGCGGCTTGATCACGATCTCCTGTTGACCGATGAGCCGGTCCACGACCAGGCCCGCGAGCGTCGCGCCGACTTTCACAACAACCGCGAAGCGTGTGTGCGGCGGCTTGCTGGGCTGATGCAGTTTGTCGCGCAGGTCCGACAGGGGCAGCACGCTGTCACGGATGCGGACAACGCGCTGGCCCTGGACGCTGGAGA
>DAIOEG010000045.1:5348-11445 GCA_036746415.1 Phycisphaera sp.
CGGGGCGGACGATCTCGAGGATGCACTGGAGCGGGATGGCGTACTGCTCGCCGTTGGACTCGACCACCATCGCGGGCATGATGGCCACGGTGAGCGGGATCAGGATCTCGATCGTGGTGCCCTTGTTGTTCTCGCTGGCGATGTTGATGTTGCCGTTGAGCTTGTTGATGTTGGTGCGGACCACGTCCATGCCAACGCCCCGGCCCGAGAGGTCGCTGACCTGCTTGGCGGTCGAGAAGCCGGCCTCGAAGATGAACCGGAAAACCTCGGCATCGGACATTTTGTCCAATGCGTCGGCGGTGGTCAGGCCCTTCTCAATCGCCTTGGCCCCCAGGACATCGCGGTGAAGCCCCTTGCCGTCGTCGGTGATGGCGACGCGGACGTGGCTGCCCTGGTGCTCGGCCGAAAGTCGGATCGTGCCGGTCTCGCTCTTGCCCTTGGCAACGCGGTCGGCGGGAGATTCGACACCGTGGTCAGCGGAGTTGCGGAGGATGTGCACCAGCGGGTCGGCGAGGAGCTCAATGACGGACTTATCGACCTCCGTGTCCTTGCCAACGATCTCAAGGTCGATCTTTTTGTCGGTGGCGCGGGCGATGTCACGGATCACGCGCGGGTATCTGTCGAAGAGCTTCGCGAGCGGCTGCATGCGCGTACGCATGACGCCGACCTGCAACTCGCTCATGAGCCGATCGAGTTCGCCGGCGGCCTCGGTGTAGTTCTCGGCGAGGTTGTGGTCGTTGATCTTCTCGCGCAGGTCGCGCGACAGCGCAACGAGCCGGTTCTTGTTGAGCACGAGCTGACCGACGAGGTTGAGCAACGCTTCAAGACGACCCACTTCCACGCGGATGGTCTGCTCGGCAACAGGAGCGGCGGCAGCAGCGGGGGCGGGCTGGCGTCGATCCGTCTCGGATCGGCGATCGTCACCGGCGCGGCGCTCGGCCTCGTCAGCGTTGTCAGGGGCTGCGGCGTTGGCTTGAGCCGAGACGGCGGGTTGTGGCGATGATTGCAGTGGTGAGGCGGGTGTCGGCGAGATCGTGGCGAGCACATCGTCGTTGCCACCGCCGTTCACGTCGGCGGTGGTGCCACAGACGCCTTCGAGCGCGAGCAGTGTGCTCACGTCCCCGCCGTGCTTGCCGAGGTAGTCATCGTCGGGCGCACGGTTGGCGGCGAGGTCACGCAGGTTCTGCTGGAACGTGTCGAGGTTCCAGTCGAGGGCGCGGAGGTTGCCCAGCGCGTCGGCCTGGTCGCCGATGAGCTTCTGACAGGCCTTGACACGTACGACCACCTCATCCACGAGGTGACTCTCGAGTGCATCCAGCTGCGGCGCGACTTCAAGCAGCAGCTTGGTCAATGTCGTGAGGTCATCGAGCTCGAAGAAGTCGGCAGTCTTGACGAGGTTGTCGGCGATGTCGGCGATGTTGTGCGCCGCGTCGCCGCGCGTGCCATCGTTGCCAAGCCCGGTCACGGCCGAGTCGAGCTGACGGACGTAGTCCTTGAGGTCGGTGACCATGAACTCGAGAAGGTCGAGCTTCTGCGGGCCCAGATGCAGTTGGCGTCCGGGCGCGGCGACGGGCTCGGGCGCAGATGACTTCGCTGCTGAAGCGACGGCGCCCACGGGCACGGCTGCTTGTGCAAGCTTGCCGCTGGCCACGGCGTGGAGCAGGTCGATGAGCGCGGGGTCGGCCCGGTCGGGCGCGAGGCCGTTGGACAATTGATCCACCTGACCGCGCACCACGTCCGCAGACTGCAGCAACAAGTCCATCACGGCGGCGGTCACGGCGACCTCGCCCTTGCGCAGCTTGTTCAGCGCATCCTCCGCCGCGTGTGCGAACTCGGTCACGGGCGTCAGGCCCAGGAACCCCGCAGCGCCCTTGATGGTGTGCAGCGCGCGGAAGGCGGAGTTGCAGATGTTGGACTGGTCGTCACCGGTGGCGGACTCGAGGGAGACCAGGTCGCGGTCGAGCTGGTCGATCAGCTCGACCGACTCGGTCAGGAAGTCCTGCATCAGTGATGGGTCGAAGTCGTTCATGGGGTGGGCCACCGGTGCCCGCGCTGCGCACAGCGCGGGCGATTAGAAGGGGGGTTTACTTCAACACTTTGCGGTAGGCGAAGGCCTGCGGGACGTTGAGCTGCTCGAAGGCGACGTCGAGGTTGCGGAGTGTCTCGCTGTGGCCGATGAAGAGCGTGCCGTCGTTTTCGAGCTGGTCGTGGTAGAGCTGGGCGCAGCCCTTCTTCATCGCATCATCGAAGTAGATCATCACGTTTCGGCAGAAGATGACGTCCCACTTGCCGAAGCGCTTGGCGGCGAGTCGGTCCTTGAGGTTGAGTTTTTCGAAGTGGACCATCGACTTGATCTCGGGGTCCAGGATGTACTGGTTGTCCTGCTGCTTGAAGTAGCGGTGCATCACCAAAGGGTTGACCGAGCGGACGGCGTAGTGCGGGTAGATGCCTGATTCGGCTTGATTCAAGACCTTTTCGGAGATGTCGGTGCCGAGGATCTCGATCTTCCAGTCGGCGAGGCGGACGCCCAGCGAGCGGTGGATCTGCATCGCCAGCGTGTAGGGCTCTTCGCCGGATGAGCACGCAGCGGACCAGATGCGGAGGCGTTTGGTGGCGCGTCGTGCTTCGAGCAGCTCGGGGAGGATGCGTTGCTCGAAGACGTCGAGCTGCGGCTCGTTTCGGAAGAAGGATGTTTCATTGATGGTGATGCGGTTGAACATCTCCTGAAACTCATCCATCTGATACGGGCCAGCGGTGAGGAACATGAGGTACTGGTCGAAGTTGTCAAACTCGAGTTCTTCGAGTCGTCGCGCGAGGCGTGATTCGAGGACGTACTTCTTGGTGGGTTGGAAGTGGATGCCTGCTCGGTCGTAGACGATCTTGCGGAGCGTCTCGAACTGTTTGTCAGACATGTGCAGGCCGGTGGTGGTGGACATGGGTCTGGATCGCCTGGGTGTGTGCGGGGGTTGTGAGTTCGGCTTGGTGTTGCTGTGGAAGTTGCAGGTCAGGCGGCTTTGGCGGAGACGTGTTCGAGGCCGTGGAGCTCGGTTTTGCTGAAGAGTTTTTCGAGGTCGAGCAGGATGAGCAGCCGGTCGTCGAGCTTGCCGACGCCCTGAACGAAGTCTGCGGAGGGCTGCTGGCCGAGTGTGGGCGCGGGGTCGACGATGTCGCGTGAGAGTCGAAGGACCTGGTTGACGCGATCGACGGTGAAGCCGAGCACACGGCCAGCGGTGCCAACTTCGACAACGATGATGCGTGCGTCGCCGGCGTCGCTTCCGGGCTTTTGGCCAAAGCGTTTGCGCAGGTCGATGACGGGGATGATGCGTCCGCGGAGGTTGATGACGCCCTCGACACTCGGCGGGCTGTTGGGCACGCGGGTGATGGGCATCATGCGGTTGATCTCCTGCACGGCGAGGATCGGGATGGCGTATTCCTCGACGCCGATCTCGAAGCTGACGAGCTGGAGGATGTCGCCGTCGGCGGCGGATGACTTGGTGGTAGCGGTGGTGGATCGATCGTTCATGGCATGCCTCCGAAGACGGGCAACAGGAAGTTAAAACGCCTGTGCTTCGGATCGACCGGCGCGGGGCCTGGCTTTAGGGGCCGACCCGCGCGGAGATGCGGAAGCGCATACAAAACAACCGGCCGCAACCCCCCCAAGGGTGCGGCCGGTCAGGAAACTCGGTGAAGAGCGGTGAATGGTGCGGGCTGCGCAAGCCGGGTGTTCTGGGACCCTGTTTAGCCGGCCATGGCGAGGGCTGGTGCGTCGGCGTCGATGAGCTCGGCCAGGCTGATGCGCGAGAGCTCTTGGCGGGCACGCGCGTTGACGGCGCTGCACGCCTCTGCGAGGCGGGTCAGCAGCGGGCTGTGGCGGTCGGCCGCATCGACGATAGGCAAGCTGGACGACAGCGGGCCGTCGATCGCTTCGACAACGTCCAGCAGCGTGAGCGTCTCGGGAGCGCGGTGGAACTGATACCCGCCACGTCTGCCGAGCGTGCTGCGGATCAGGCCCTGCCGCACGAGGGACTGCAACACCTTGAGTGTTGAATCCACCGGGAGCGAGAGGTACTCGGAGACCTCACGCGCCTGTGTCGGCTCGCTGGCCGTGCTGCGCGCAAGGAAGACGATCGCCATAACCGCATGCGTCGATGTTTTCGAGAGCTTCATCCTGGACCCCCCTAAGCACGTCGGAGCCGTCTCCGACAACAAGTCGCGTTCGAAGGTCGCACAAACCTTCACGCTATCGATCTTTCCCCACACGCCCCGGCACCGCGTCGGTGAGAGCGGCGAACCATCCCGCTCTATTCCAGTCATCGGCCTGTGACCCGGCACAGCTTGACGGATTCTCCATCGGATTTTCCTTTAGGCAATGACGAACGGTGTCACACACCGTGTGCATAAGAGTGGCGTTCAAGCCGCATGAACTAACGCTCAGATGCGCGGCGCAGCCATACCCTGCGGGTCGCTCACGGGGAACGTCACGAGACGCGACTTGCCTTGCGCTTTGGCGGCATACAGCGCGTGGTCGGCCTGCGCGACGAGCTGCTCGCCGCTGGGGGCCTGACCAAGCGTGACGGTCGAGACGCCCATGCTCATCGTCACGCAACAGCCCGGCGCAACCGTCGCAGTCTCCACCGATGCGGCCTGCACAAAATCGCTGCGGATGCGCTCGCCGACCTTCACGGCCTCGGCCTCGGCGGTGTCCGGCAAGAGCACGATGAACTCGTCGCCACCAAAACGGCCGGCGATGTCTGACTGCCGGCAGTTCGCCTCGATCGCACGCGCCGCGAGAATCAGCACACGGTCGCCCGCCGGGTGACCCGCCGCGTCGTTCAACTGCTTGAACCCGTCCAGGTCGATCATCAGCACCGCCAGATCACGGCGGTTACGCAGCGCTTCTGCAAACCGGCCCTGCAACGACTTGTTCAACGAACGGCGGTTGCTCAAACCCGTGAGCGGGTCCGTCGCCGCCATCGTCTCAAGTCGATCCACCGCTTCACGCAGTAGGTCGTTCTTCTTGTTGACCTCTTCGAGCATCTCGCTCAAGCGCGTCTGAAGCCGGAGATTCTCCTGCTTGATCCGCCAGAGCTCGAGGTTCTTCTCGATGATCACAGGCACGCTGAACAAATAATCGCCTGCCTTCACGACGTAGTCGTACGCGCCGTTACGCACCGCATAGATCGCGTTCTCCAGGATGCTCTCGCCGGTGACGAACACGATCGGCAAGTCCGGCCGGATCGCCTGGTAATGCTCGAGCACCTCCAGCCCGTTGCCGTCCGGCAGGTTCATGTCCGACAGCACGAGGTCCAAGTCGGACAGGTCGATGCGTCGCGCCACCGCCACCGAGTCGATGTGCCGCACACACCCGGGGCCGAAGTGGTCGTGCAACGTCTCGATCACCAGGTCGGCGGTGTCGATGTCGTCTTCAATCAACAAAATGCGCGGCTGACGCTGTTCCATAAAACACAAACCCCCTCAACTCGCCTTCCAACCACACCAACCGCGACGCCAAGGCACGCACGGTCGTCCGCACTCCGCGGACACACACCCTCTGCTCACACAAGATCGGCGTATTCCCGAAGGCATATAAGTGGCCAAACCAACCAAACCACCAAGGGAACTCCCCAACCCCTGACTCCGAAGCAAGCATCTAAGCCGCCTCCGATGGCAACGCCGTCACCACGCCAGTCTCGTGCATCTTTTCAGGCGGGACCGCCACACGGTCCACCGGCAGCGTGAACGTGAACACCGAGCCCTGGCCCGGCGACGACTCGACCCAGATCCGCCCGCCCAGCTGCTCAATGATCGTCTTCACCGACGCAAGTCCCACCCCCCGGCCGGCGACCTGGTGCGTCCCCGAGTGTGTCGCGCGCGAGAACACCTGAAACATCTTCGGCAGGTCCTGCTCGCTGATGCCCTTGCCCGTGTCACTCACCATGAAACGCCAGACCTCAATGCCGTTGAAAATATCCGGCTCAAAGTCGCGGTCGCGCGCGCCGCGCACCACGATCTCCCGCCGTTCACTGTCGAGCATGTACTTGATCGCGTTGTCGATCAGGTTCTGAAACACCTGACGGATGCGGTTGCGTTCAATAAA
>DAIOEG010000046.1:0-11434 GCA_036746415.1 Phycisphaera sp.
GGGCCGGCCGAACGCCTGGTCCCGGTGAACGAGGCGATCCGTTATCGCAAGCGTGCCCAGCAGGCCGAGCAGCAGCTCGCGTCCTTCAAAGACAAGGTCGGCACGCTCGAGCAACAGTTGGCGGACGCCAACGCGCAGATGGACCGCTTGGAACGTCGTCAGCGCATCGACGCCGAGCTGGCCGAACAGGACGCCAACGACCTCGAGGCAGCGCGTCTGCTCACCGAGGCCGCGCTGGCACAGATGCACGAGCCCGACGTGGCCACCGCCATCGCCGACCTGCGTCGGCACAGGCCCTGGCTCTTCGGCTCGGACCGCTGGGGCGACGCGTCCGCCCTGGGGCCCGCGCCCGATGAACACGCCGACCCGCTCGCACAGGCACACGCACAGGCACGCCAGACCGGCGACCGCAAAGACCTCCTCCAGTACCTGCGTCTGCGACGCAAGCACTGAAAACCCCTTCACAACAACATGCGACGCGCACGTGACCCTGAACCCTTCACCCTCAAGATCAGAAAGAACACACCATGAGTTTCATCGGAAAAGCAACCTACTCCGCCGGCCCCGCCCTGCCCGAACGCGCTGAAGATGTCAGCGACCTGGTCGGCCTGGTCAGCCCCTACGAGACTGCGCTCTTGGACCACCTGGGCGACCCTCAACGCGCCGCCACCAGCACCGTCCACGAATGGCTCGAAGACCAACTGCTCCCCATGCAAGGCACCATCGCCGCCGGCGCAGGACTCACCAACAACACCACCGCAACGGACATCGAAGTCCAGACCACCACGACCTTCCGGCCCGGTGACCAGCTCCGAGCCGAGGGCTCACGCGAAGTCATGATGGTCATCTTTTACGAAGACGGGATGCTCACCGTCGCACGTGGCTACGGCGGGACCACGCCACAAGGCCTGAGCAACGGCCAGACACTCCACATCCTCGGCAACGCCGCGCTCGAAGGCGACGCCGCCAACACCCCACGCTTCACCAACCGCGTCCGCAAACAGAACTACTCGCAGATCTTCAGCGCCTCCATCGAGGTCTCCGGCTCGCAGCTCGCCGCCAAGCAGGCCGCCGTCGCAGACGAGATGGAGTACCAGAAACAAAACCGACTGCGTGAACTGCTCCGCGACTTGGAGAACTGCGTCATCAACGGCGTCGCTTCCGCCAACACGCCGCAGGGAAGCCAGGCCCTGCGACGCACCATGCGTGGCATCATCCCGTCCCTCACCACCAACATCGAAGCCGCCGCCAACGCAGAGCTCACCGAAGACATGCTCAACGCCGCGCTGCGAGGCGTCTGGGAATCGTCCTCGGGCAACATCGACACACTCGTCGTCAACGGCCTGCAGAAGCGACGCATCAACCAGTTCATCGCCGGCTCACGCAGCTTCGACGCACGCTCCACTCGCTTCCGAGACGTGGTCAGCACCTACGAGTCCGACTTTGGCGTCTGCCGTGTCGTCCTCTGCCGATGGGTCCCCGCCGACACGCTGCTCATGCTCGACAGCTCACGCATCGACGTGCTCCCGCTCGCCAGCCGGAGCTTCCAGTTCAAACCCATGGGCGCCACAGGCGACCGAGAGGCCGGCATGATCGTCGGCGAGTACACACTCGAACTCCGCAACGAATCGGCCCACGGCCTCATCCGCGGACTCTCCACCGCCGCCTAACCCGCCGCCTTCCAAAGGGGAACAACAACCCCAACGCCCGGGGCTAACAGGCCCGGGCCTTCCGGGAACTTCCGGGGGAACTTCCGGGGGAACTTCCGGGGGGACTTCCGGGGGGATGGGACCGGGCACGGGGTGACCGCTTGCCCCGGGGGAACCCATCCCACATCGGCCTCGACGGCCGCAAACCGTCGAGGCCTTTTCAAGACCGCACACACATCAACACACCAAGGAGCACACCATGAACTTCTCCAACGACCGCGACCTGCTCGTTCACGAACCCCGACTCTTCAACGATGTCGCCTGGCTCTCACAACAACGAGTCGAGCGGGCCGACGCATCCATCATCGACGATGAACTGCACTGCGCCTCCGCATCGTTCACCGCGCTGCAGATCGAGGCCGGCCACATCGTGCTCATCAACACCATCGCACACGAAGTCGTCGCACGCATCAACAGCAACACCCTCCGCGTCTCCAAGCTCCGCACACGCACCACCGACGACATCATCCCACCCGAACCCATGACGCTGGGCGAGATCATCGTCCGCACCTTCGCCCCGCAAGCCGCGCTCGTCCACGATGTCCTGCTCCGGCTCCTGGGCCTCTCCACCGACCAAAGCGACGGCCAGCCCGGCGAAGACGCCGTTGTCTCCCTCGGAGCCATCGCCCGACTCGAAACGCTCGGCACGCTCGAACGCATCTACGGCTCCGCCTCCGCACTCGACACCAACAACCCCGCACACTGGACCAAACAACAGCACTACCGACGCGCCTTCGCCGACGCGCTCCACCACACGCGAATCCTCGTGGACCTCAACAACGACGGACTCGCCGAAGAATCACGCACCGTCGGCCTCATCCAGTGGCGACGCGCTTAACGCAATAAATACACCACGCACCGCAAGGAGACACAACATGGCAGACACCGAGATCATGCAGGCCTTCATGCAGTTCGGCGTCGCGGGACTCATGGGCATGCTCTGGACCTGGGAACGCATGAACAGCCGGCAACGCGAACGACAACTCGACGAAGCACACGACCGACTCATCACCCAACACGAACAACTCCGAAACCTCGCCGAACTCATCGACCGAAACACCCGCACCCTCGAACGCTTCGAACAAACACAAACCGCCCTCCGAACCCTCCTTGAACGACAACTCAACCCCCCACGCAACAATTAAAGAACCCCACGCCGACGCTAAGCGAGCCCGCGAGCGAAGCGTCTGGCTCATGATGCACGTGGGATGGGGAGTGTCGAGTGGAGAGTGGTCTGAATCCATGCTCATCAGCCGCCGACCACTCCCCAACACCCACTCCCCCCGTCCCCCACTCACCGATACACTTCCAACCAAACGAGCACCCCATGCGCCACACCCTGTATCGACTGCTTCCGCTGCTCATCGTCCCCGCACTCCTGGCTCTCACCGGATGCTTCAAAGGCATCGATGCCGCGAGCGACTCGCCACTTGGCCCCGCGTGGCAGCCGCAGCCCATGCAGGTCCGCGTGCTGCCCTCCACGCGCTTCGTGCGTGAAGCAGATGTCCCGTTGCTCGAAGCGCGCATCGAGCTGATTGATGCGATGGGCGACGCTGTCAAAGCATCCGGCACCCTCCGGGCCGAGCTCTTCACACACGCAAGCCCAAGCGACGACCAGGGCGGCGCACGCCTCTACCAATGGGACCTCACGCTCCACACCCTCGCCGACCAGCAACAGTTCTTCGACACGATCAGCCGTGGCTACCTGCTGCGTCTCAAGATCGACGACCCCACCGTTGCCAACCGACCCACACTCTTGAAAATCGCCTTCGATCCCGCCCACGGCGACCGCCTCACCACCACCGCGTCCCTGGGCCCATCCCAGCGCTAACCATGTCATGCATGCCCTCAAAACCCCCCTCCCCCCGGGAGGGCTGCCCCGCGCTCCGCGGGGCGGGGCGGGGCGGGGGCACCGCAGAAGACTCACGCGCAACACGATCCGACACCCGTCCTTGGTTCCAATGTGCTTTGGTGGTCCACTGCCCTCACTTCATCATCACACGCACACGTTCCACCAGCGCCTCAGCGGTCGCCTGATCCGGGGCCTCCGCAATGATCCGCAGGATCGGCTCGGTGTTGCTCGCACGCACATGCACCCACGCGCGCTGCGCATCGACATCGACCCGCACTCCGTCCTGTCGATCGATGCGTTCGCCCTTAAACCCACCCGCAACCACATCGAGCGCACCGCGCAAGTCTGTTCCGGGGGCGAGGTCGATCTTGTGTTTGACGATCGTGTACGCCGGCACTTCCGCAACGCATGCGCTCAGCGTCGCCTTGCGGTGTGCGAGCATTTCGAGGACCAGAGCCATGCCCACGAGCGAGTCGCGCACCTGCGACACCTTGGACCAGATGATCCCGCCGTTGCCCTCGCCACCGATCTGTGCGCCCAGGCGACGCATCGCCGACGCGACGTTCGCCTCGCCCACCGCGCTGCGTTCAACTGTTGCGCCGACGCGCTGTGCGAGGTCGTCGATCATCCGGCTGGTCGAGAGGTTCGCGGCCGTTGCATCGCCCTTGCGCAGCGTGTGCATCGCACACAGCGCGAGCGTGTACTCCTCGCCGATGTACTTGCCGTTCTCGTCCACGATGGCCAGGCGGTCCGCGTCCGTGTCCTGCGCAAAGCCCACGGCCGCGCGGTGCTGTGTCACCCGCTTGCAAAGCTCCGTCAGGTTCTCCTTCGTCGGCTCGGGCGGATGCGGGAACAGGCCCGTCGGCTCGCGGTACATCAGGACCGCCTCAACGCCCAGTTCGTGCAGCAACGCCGCCGCCTCGTCGCCGCCAGCGCCGTGCACGCTGTCGACGACAACCTTGATCTTCGCCGCGCGGATCGCTGCGACATCGACGCCCGCCTCGATCACCTTGCGTACGTGGACCGCGACGCCCCGCGCATCGTCCTGCAACGTCGCGAGCGCTTCAACGCCGACCAGCGAGAACCGATCGTGTTCAAACGCATCGATGATGTCGCGTGCTTCATCCACGTGTGGGGCGACGCCGTCGTGTCGCAGCACCTTGATGCCGTTCCAGGGCGCGGGGTTGTGCGACGCGGTGACGACGATCCCGCCGTCGGCTTGCAGCTCGCCCACCATCACCGCGATCCCCGGCGTGCTCAGCACGCCCACCCGCGTCACCCGGCAGCCCACCGCGAGCAGCCCGCTCACCACCGCCGCCTCGTACATCAACCCGCTCGTGCGCGAGTCTCGGCCGATGACCACGTGCGGGTGCGCCCCGCCGCGCGTGCGCTTCAACCAGTCGCCGCACACCGAGCCGTACCGCGCCGCCACCGCCGGCGTCAGCGACCGCCCCACCAAGCCACGCATCCCGCTCACGCTCAACATCAGTGGGGCCGACTCGCTCATCACAAGCTCCTCATTGAAACCACGTCTGCAAATCGTTCCACGTCACAGCGTCCAGATCATCGACCACGCGCTCGGCCCACTGAATCAACTGCCCCACGCTGTGCGTCGTTGTCAACCCCAACCGTCGCAGCCCCGCCGACTTCGCCGACGAGAGGCCCGCGGGCGTGTCCTCGATCGCCAGGCACTCGCGGGGCAGGAAGGCCAGCGCCGCCGACGCTTTGAGGTACGTCTCGGGCTCGGGCTTGGACCGCGCAACATCGTCGGCCGTGACGCGGATCGCAAACGCCTCGCCGAGTTCAAGCGCTTCGAGCATCAGCGCAATGTCGGCCCGCGAAGCGCCGCTGCCGATCGCGATCGGCACGCCCGCGCTGTGCAGGTGCCTGGCCAGCTTCACGGACCCCGCGATCGCCAGCGTCCCCTCCGATGCAGCCGCCCGTACCTCCGCCGCAAACGCCGGCTCCTTCGCATCGATCAGCCGACGCACGAGCGCCTCATCCGCCGGCATTCGCAGCTCGGACAACAGGTGCCTGAACATGTCGCGGTCGTCAAAGCCGATGTACACCTCGATGTATCGCTCGTACGACAACTCGTACAAAAACCCCTGCTCCCGCACAATGCGCAGGAACGCCCGGTAGTGCATCGGCTCGCTGTCCACGAGCACGCCGTCAAAATCAAACACTACCGCCTTGAGCATGCCGCGAGCATAACGTCGCGCTGTCCGACTGTTGGGGATCGTTCCCGTGTGCAAGTCTTTCCGCTCTCAACGTCCCATATCCATGAGGCGTGGCGCGGCTGGGGCACTTCGATGCCGTGTGCGGATTAAGCGGGCCGTGTGACTGGTCGATGGGTGGGTAGCCGGCTGGCTGTTGTAGGCCCGCCGGCGGGAGAACCCGTGAAAGGCAAGGTCTCGTTATGGCAAGGCAGAAAGACATCCTCACCACCGGCGAGGTCGCCAAGATCTGCAACGTCGCGCCACGCACCGTCAGCAAGTGGTTCGACTCCGGCCAGCTCCGCGGCTACCGCATCCCCGGCTCCAAGGACCGGCGGATCCCGCTCGCTGGGCTGATCCGATTCATGAAGCAGCACAGCATCCCACTCGACGGCCTGCAGTCCGGCGCGACCCGCGTCCTGCTCGTCGATGCACAGAGCGAGCTGCTCGACGTGCTCAACAAAGTCCTCACCGAACAGGCGAGCTACGAAGTCAAGCTCTCGCACAACGGCTTCAGTGCCGGCATCGAGTGCGAGAAGTTCCGCCCGCACGTGCTCTTCATCGATATGCACCTGCCCGACTGCCGAGGCGAAGACGTCCTCAAGCTCGTGCGTGGCAACGACGACCTGCAGATGACCAAGGTCATCGCCATGTCCGGCAAGCTCACCGAAGGACAGGCGCAGCACCTCGTGCACAACGGCTTTGACGGCTACCTCAAGAAGCCCTTCCACGTCCGACAGGTCATCGAGCACATCGAACAGGCCACCGCGATCGTGTACTGATCAAGGAAGCAAGCACGAGGCACCGCTGAGCGAGGAGGCACGCGCAGCGGAGTTCGAGTGCTTCACACGCTGGCGTTCGGAGACGCGATCCAGGGACGTTAAGGCAAGGAAGGAAAAGCGCCGATCCGACACCATCAAGACCCCGCGCCGGCACGCACCGACGCGGGGTTTTTTGTGGTCGCACCACTTGCACCGCGCTCCTGCGGGAGTGGCGACCGCCGACGGTGGAATGCCCCGATGCAACTGGCGATCGAGATCCCCGACACGCTGGCGACCCGGTTGGACGCTCATGTAACTCAGCACGGCTGGTCGCGCGATCAGTTGGCGCGCGAGGCGGTGCTGCGTCTGTTAGCAGAGTCGGGAGGCCGGCTCGCCGCTTCGGAGTTGCGGTGGGCGAGCAACACCCCCGAGCAGGAAGACGCGGACCTCGCGCGATGGATCAGACAATCGCAAACGACCCAGCGGCCGCGCGGGGCTTCACCGGGGAGCGCGTGGTGATCCGGCGTGGCGAGAATATGGTGGGTCCGGCTTGAAACGCCGCAAGGGGCCGAGCCGGGGTTTGATCGGCTGGGCATCGTTGTGGTGTCCGATGAGGTTCTTTCAACTCACACACGCACCGTGGCGATTGTTCCGTTGACATGCAATCAGGCGCGCTTGGATCAACCCGGGGCGGTGCGGCTTAAAAACCTTGAAACTGGCCTCCCGCTGGACTCCGTGGCACGACCCGCACAGGTGCTGACCGTGGATCGTCAAGCGTGCGTCGCCCGCTCGGCCCGTCTGTCGGATGAAGCTCAGGGTGAGCTTGACACCCAGCTTCTCCGGGTTCCTGGTCTTCTCGATTGACAAGGCACCCGCGCCGCAAAACCCCGCCGGACCCGCTACGCTGTTGCGTCCCATGGCCAAGAAACCCGCTACTCCCGCAGGCAATGTCACCAAGCTCAACGCCCTCGTCCGTGCTGCCAAGGCGGCCGCCAAAGGCGTCACGCCGCCCGAGCCGCTCGACCCGATCGCGCAGCTGATCGTGAGCTTCCTCTCTTGGAACGCCTCGACCAAGCTGGCGGACCAGGCGTACGCGAAGCTCATGACCGAGCTGGTCGATCACCACGACCTGCGCGTCAGCCACGCGCACGAGGTGGTGACGCTCATCGGCGAGGACTACCCGTCTGCGTACGAGCGTTGCATGCGTCTGAAGGAGTGCCTGCACGAGGTCTATCTGCGCGAGTTTGATCTGGTGGCCAAGAGCATCGGGACCAAGGGCAAGAAGGACCAGCGGCAGTATTGGGAGTCGCTGCCGGGCGTTGCGCCGTACGTGAGCAGCCGGGTGCTGTTGTTGTGTTACGAGCACGCGACGATGCCCGTGGACGACAAGTTGTGTGCGCTGTTGGTGGCCGAGGGCGTGTTCGCGGAGGACGTGAGCCCCGCCGAGGCCGAGCGCTTTATTGTCGCCAACATTAAGTCCGACCAGGCGCTGGAGGTTCATACGGGTCTGCAAGCGTGGTGCGACAAGCGCAAGCACGCGTCGCGCCCACCGGTGCCGAAGAAGAAGATCGCGCGGTCGGCGAAGAAGGTTGTGAAGAAGAAGTAAGGGGTGGGTGGTGAGTCGGGGTGTTTGAATTCCCCTCCCATCGGGAGGGGTGCCAGGCGACCTTGGCGGGCGGGGTGGGGGAACCGAGGCAATGTTGCTGAATCAAGATCTCCGCACCGACGGGCGAGTGAACTCGCCCGCTACACGCGGAAAGATTTTGCGGAGCGCTCTATCCTCTGCCACTCCCCAACACCCACTCCCCACTCCCCCCACTCGCACGACCATGACACGCACGCACACGACCACGTCGGCCGACCCCGCCCCTGCCACGCTGAAGCTGGGCATCCCCAAGGGCTCGCTGCAGGACGCGACGGTCGATCTGTTTCGGCGGGCGGGGTACGAGCTGACGATCTCGAGCCGGTCTTACTATCCGGAGATCGACGACCCGGCGATGAGCTGCGTCATGTTCCGATCGCAGGAGATGTCACGCTACGTCGAGGACGGCGTCATCGACATCGGCATCTGCGGGCACGACTGGGTCGTCGAGAACGAGAGCGACGTGCAGGAGGTCTGCGAACTCGAGTACAGCAAGGCGACCAGCAACCCGATCCGCTGGGTGCTCGCGGTGCCTGAAGAATCAAGCGTGAAGACGCCCGAAGACTTGAAGGGCGGGATCGTCGCCACCGAGCTCAAGCAGACCGTCCGGCGGTACTTTGAGAAAAAAGGCGTCGCACTTAAAAAAATCGAGTTCTCCTGGGGCGCGACCGAGGTCAAGGCACGGCTGATCGACGCCATCGTCGATTGCACCGAGACCGGCAGCTCGCTGCGCGCGAACAAACTCCGGGTCATCGACACGCTGCTGACGAGCACCACACGCCTCATCGCCAACCGAGAGACCTGGAAAGACCCCGCGAAACGCCAGCGCATCGAAGACCTCGCGCTGCTTCTGCGCGGCGCGATCGCGGCGCGTGGCAAGGTGGGGCTGAAGATGAACGCCCCGCGTGAGAAGCTCGACGCGATCCTGGCGCAGCTGCCTGCGGCGCAGTCGCCGACGGTGAACGCGCTGGCAGATCCGCAGTGGGTCGCGATCGAGGTCATCGTGGAGCAGAAGATCGAACGCCAACTCGTGCCGGCGCTCTATCGCGCTGGGGCGACGGCGATCTTCTCGTACCCGTTGAATAAGGTGATCGGGTAACAACGATTGCAACGTGGTTTCAACACCGCCCTCCCTTTGGGAGGGGGGTTTTAGACCGGGTCATCGCCGCGTGCAACGGGTACTTCACACAGCGACTTTGCGCATCTCCTGGACGCACTTGCTCAGTGCGGGGACGGGGTTGTCGACGTCGGCTTCGTATTCGATGACGCAGAAGCCCTTGAAGTTGACTTCATTGAGGGTCTTGACGAAGTCGGGGAGGTCGAGGGTTCCTGTGCCGACGACGACGTCGTGCCACTGGGCGTTGGGCTCGAAGGTGAAGTCTTTGTAGTGCAGGCCGTAGAGCCGGTCGGCGTGCTTGCGTGCCCACTCGGAGGGCTTTCCGTTTTGCGGGCCGATCTGCATACACCACGCGGTGTCGATGCACAGGCCGATGCGTGGCCCGCCGATCTTCATGAGGTGTTCGAGGACATCGGGGGACCCGCCGAACATGTACCCGCCGTGGCAGTGGATCGGGATGTGCAGGCCGAACTGCTCGGCTCGCTCGGCGGTGGTGGGGACGGCGGTGTGGAACGAGTCGACCTTGAAGTGGGCGGTGATGTACTTCGCGCCAGCGATGTTGGCGCATTCCATCCATTGCTTCTCGCTGTCGGCCCCGGTGAAGGTCTGCACGCCCAGCGAGAGGATCTCGACGCCTGCGTCCTTGTAGATCTTCACGACGTCGTGCATGGCCTTGGGGTCGTTGAAGTCTGCGTGCCAGCCGCAGAGTTCCATCTTGGTCAGGCCGATGTCTTTGACTTTTTGCGCGACGGTGGCGTTGTCCTTCCAGTGTCGGAAGCACCAGGACTGGACACCGAAATCGAGGGCGGGGCTGAGTTTGGCGGGCATGCGGTTCTCCGTGCGAAAGGGGGTATTGATGAAACGGGAACCTAGCATATCGGGCCTTGCGCGGGGTGTGTGCGTGAGGCGTACCCAAACATTCACGGCGGGTTTACGGCGATGTCGATACCTCGCTCTGGCCGCAGGGACGCGTGGCCCACCGAAGGCATGGATGTACACGGGCCCAATCGCCTGCCGGCGTTGTGAGAACAACGTGGGGGCTTGCGAGCGGGACGTGTCGCGCCAAAGTCGGCCGAGGTTGTCGCTACGCGGTGTGCAGGGCGTCCCTGTGCAAAGGCAACCCATCGGTCGGCGAACACCTCCCGCTGGGAGCAGCCAGGTGAGCGCATCAAGCTCGGCCCATTCTTTCAAAGGCGTCTCGGCCACGCCCCGTTCCGCAGCAACCCAATCGCCCTCCGGCGTTGCCGGCCAGGGCGCGCCGTCGCTGCGACTCGCCCGTCCCATCGCACTCGAAGCCGCCCAGATCGCCGGCAAGCCCGTCCCGCCTCCGCCGGTGCCTGTCGGCATCGTGCCCGTCGTGAACATCACGCCGGCGATCAAGCCGGTGTCTAAGTTTGATGCACCCGTGCGGTCGTTCCTGACCTACTGCAAGGTCGAGTGCGGCTTCGCGCCTGCCACCGTCGCGGCCTACGCCGCTGACCTGCGCGACCTGTGGGTCTTCATGGTCGAGAAGCGGACGCGGTCGTGGGAAGACCTCACGTTCGAGTTCATCACGTCTCACCTGCGTGGCCTGCAGGAGCGTGGCCTGGCCGTCAGCTCGATCGCCCGGCACGTCGCGACCATCCGCGTGTTCTGCCGGTACCTGTGCAGCACCGAGCAGATCACGCAGGACCCCGCCGACGAGCTGACCCAGCCGACGCGGTGGAAGAAGCTGCCCAACGTGCTGGCCCGCGACGAGATGGACCGTCTGATCAACGCGCCCGATCCGGATGGCTCGCTGTACCTGCGGGACGTGGCACTGCTCGAGCTGCTGTATGCCGGCGGGCTGCGCGCCTCGGAAGCGGCGACGCTGGTGACCGAGGGCTTCCACCACCAGATCGGCGTGGTCCGCGTCATGGGCAAAGGCAGCAAGGAACGCGTCATCCCCGTCGGCCGGCCGGCGGTCGCGGCGATGCAGCGCTACCTCCACGAGCTCCGCCCCGACCTCGTGAAGACGCCCACGCCGTACGTCTTCCTCTCCCGCACCGGCCAACCCATCACCCGCGTCGTGGTCTGGCAGATCGTCAAGCGCCACAGCGACAAGGCCGGCCTGCACGATGTGCACCCCCACACGCTCCGGCACAGCTTCGCCACCCAC
>DAIOEG010000047.1:0-11358 GCA_036746415.1 Phycisphaera sp.
GCCGTCCATCGGCGGCAGCACCGAACCGTGAAAACTCACCACCGCGTCCAAATCCGCCCCGCTGTACGCCAGCTCCAAAGACGCCGTGCCGCCGAAGCAATAACCCATCGCCGCGAGCTTCTCATCATCCACCTCGGGCTGCGCCGTGAACGCCTCCAGCGCCGCCGACAGCGTCTCGCGGAACGCCGGCCGATGCGCATAAAACCGGCCGGACCACTGCTGCGCCTGCTCGCCACTGGTCGTGACCCTCGGCTCGCTCGTCGCTGGGTCCACCCCGTACATGTCCACCGCAAACGCGACATACCCCAGCTCTGCCAGCATCATCGCCCGGGACTTCGCGTAATCATTCAACCCCCACCACTCAGGCACCACCAGCACCCCCGGCTGCGGCTTTTCAGCAGACACCCTCGCATCATCAAAGACGACCACACCACGGTGCGTCACGCCGCCGACCACGTACTCCACCGGCCGGGTCACCACCTCCGACGATGCGAGCGACGCCATGGCTGAACCGATCACACCCCACACCCAGCATTTTAATGTCTGTCGCATCGCGTTCTCCTTCGTGATTCATCGGGGCTGCGTCTCGCACCGCAGGATTGTAGACCCAGACACCACCGAAGCATTATGCTGAATCAGACCTTTCACGCCAGACCGGGAAACACAACATGACAAACGCAAACGTCGGGCCGCAGCACCACGACAAACCTCCCGCAAAGACGAACTCCGCCATGGCGACCTGGGCGCTGGTCCTAGGCATCCTCGCCATCCTCACAAGCTGCATCGGCATCGGCCTCATGCTGGGCCTCATCGCCATCGGCCTGGGCATCGCTGCACTTGTCCAGATCAACAACCCAGAAAACGCGAAGCAAGGCCAAGGCAAAGCCATCGCGGGCATTGTCACCGGAGGCACCAGCATCCTCCTCGCGCCGATCCTACTCGCCTTCATGATCGGGCTTGCAGTACCCGTTTTGAGTACTGGCCAACGCACCGCTCGTATGATGCAGGACAGCACACAGCTGCGCGCCCTGCATCAATCTCTCGTCATCGAAGCGCAACGCGCCGCCCCCGACTCCAACGGCAACCGGCCACAGATCGACGACATCGGCGAGCTCTACGCCAAGGACAAGCAGTTCGGCCTCATCACCGGCGACCGCAACTACTTCCTCTCGCCAGCCACCGCACAAACCTTCCCTGCCGACTTCGACACGCTCGACCTCGAAGCGCAGAAAGATTGGATCCGCCGTCACAGCGACTACATCCTCGTCCCCGGCCTCGTCGATGACGCAGACGTCAACCAGATCGCCTTGTTCCTCCTCCCCAGCATCTACTCCACCCCACCTGACCGCCGGGGCAACGTCACCTACAACGACGGCAGCAGCAGCTTTGAAACCGACTGGAACGCCATTGAAGCACAGCTTGTGCAACAGACCGGTATGACCACCGACGAACTGATCGAACGCCAGCGTGCGCTCGCTGACAAGAACAACTGACCGCCACTGGCTCGGCCGACTCCGATGAAACTTCACGCTTCCCAAGGGAGACCCATATGCAAACTAGAACAATCGTCCGGACGCTGATGGGTTGGTCTGTTGCTGCGTGTACGGCGTTGCCCTTGTCGGCGCAGCCGGGACAACCCGGGCAACGTGGCAGCGACAGGCCCGGGCAGCGGAGCCCCTTTGCGCAGCCGGAGTCTGATCAAGGGTTTGGTACGGCGGACCTCTCGCGACGTGGGCCCAGGGTTCGTTCGCTGGAGCTGCGGGTCAAGACGATCGCCGGCGAGGTGCTCGAGCCCGACGACCTGTCGTTCCAGCTCACGGTGATGCACTTCTGGGCGGGTTGGCACCGCGGGTCGCTCGACTCGCTGGGCACGGTCAAGACGTTGCTGGAAGAGTACGAGCCGCGGGGCGTTCGGTTCCTCAGCGTGGCGCTCGACCCTTCGCGTGAGCAGGCGCGTGAGGCGCTTATCACTGCCGAGGCGATCGACGTGGCCGGGTGGACGCATGCGTTCAATATCGAGCACCAGCCGGCTTTGGACACGGTCTTTTTCAGCGAGACGTACGCGATCCCCACGGTCGTCGTGCTCGGGCCGGCGCGTCAGGTGCTCTGGCAGGGCGATCTGTCGGGGCTTGCGACGATGCTGCCGTCACTGGTGGAGGAGCACGAGCCGCAGGAGGCGCAGCGGATCGCGGCGCTGGAGAAGTCGGTGGGGATGACGGTGAAAGATGCGCGTGCGATGCTCGAGTATGCGCGTGATGCGTTGCGTCAGGAGCCCAAGGACTTTGTGTACATGCTGCAACTGGTGGGCAAGGTGCCAGAGGGTCTGGACGAGGTGCCCGACGTGTTGGCACAGGGACGGGACATCGGCCGGGCGCTGTTGGGGTTGAACCCGGCGGAGCAGGCCGAGTACAGCGATGCGCGTCGGATCACCACGCAGGGCGCGATGCGTCTGGACCGGCTGACCGAGCGTGCATCCAAGGTGAACCTGTCTGCGGGTCGGCCCGAGGCGGACGCTTTGACCGCCAAGACGCGTTACGACATGGGTCAGGCTGCGGTGGACTCTGGCAACCGTGCTGTTGCGTATGGCCATTTCAAGTGGGTCGTGGAGAACGCGCCGTCATCGCCGGCGGGTGAGGCGGCGCTCGTGAAGATCGCCGAGTTCGACGCGGACGCGGAGTTCACCGCCGAGCTCGCCGCCACCGAGGCCAACCGTCTGGCCAACGCCGAGCTGCAGATGGCCAAGGCCTACCTCGCGGCCGAGCAGGCCGATATCGCACGCACCACGCTTCAAAAGATCATCGACACCTGGCCGGACTCGCAGGCCGCCGCCGAGGCAAAGACGCTCCTTGAAGCCAACCCCTGACCCCACGCGCGGCACGCCGCAACCCGCCCTCCAAGCGACGGCCATCACGGTCTACCTGTGGCTCTGCGCGGGCATCATCCTCGCAGTAGCACTGGCCTACGGACTGATGCTCGGCATCAGCATGCCCGCGTTGTTTGGCATGGACGTGGTCGAGACCGACCGCGTCCACATGCTGCGCGCCACGGCGGGCCCTTACGTTGCGAGCGCGGCCCTGTGGATCGCTGGAACGCTTCACCCCGCGCTACTCTCCACCGCCCTGAAGTGGGCGACGCTGTTCATGCTCGGTCTCACGGCCGGCCGAATGGTATCGATGGTGGTCGACGGCCTGCCACACCCACTCTTCATCGCGGGCTCCCTCGTCGAGCTTGCATTGGGCCTGTCAGGCCTGCTGCTGCTGAGGAAGAGTGCGTGACACCGCCGGGGGCCTGCGTCGCAACAGCCCAAGACCCACCGCGCACCACAGGGCCAGCCCCGGCTCGGGGATGACGAGTAGCCCTTGCTGTCGCAAATCGTCGTAGGTCAGCGTGGTCATGTGGAAGCTCTGCCACTGGTTCGTGATGAACTTGAACCGGCCGATGCCCACGTCGCCGTTGGTCCGGAAGTTGTCCCACGCAGCGTTTTGATTCAGCCAATAGTCGGCCCCCGTGCTGAGCATGAGTCTGGCCGAGGCGCGGTCGTCGGGCAGCGTCGCGTTGTTGATGATCAGCCGGGCATCGATCGAGACGACCATCTCCTGGATGTCCGAGAGGTCAAAGCTCAGCCGAGACGCGGCGGGCCAGAAGTGGAAGTTCACCGGCTGGTCGGAGGGCAGCAGCACGGACCACCCTTGCGTCTCTTGGCGGAGGGTCGTGGGCGTGTTGACGTCGCCGGCAAAGTCTTCGCGGTAGAGCGCCCCGCCGATCTGGGACGTTTGCTGCAGCCGCGACCACTGGCCGGTGGATCGGAACTGGACCCAGGTCGTGAGGTTGCCTAGCTGTACGCGGGTGTTGGTCGACGGGTTGCCCGTGGTGGGTTTGTAGACCTGCCCCCACGCGGTCATCGCCGACCAGCCGTCCGGCGCATCCGACCCGTAGCCCACGCGGGCCTGCTGCCCCCAGTCGTAGATGTACGCGCCGCTGGGCAGCGCCGCGTGCGGGCGGACCATGTCACGCACCGCCGACTGCGCCAGCTCGGCCGTCATGGTCTGGCCCACCGACAGCGACGCGTGCAACACACACCACACGCACACCATCCATCGCGGGCGTCGAAAGCTCATCACGCACTCCCTGGCGATGCGGGCCACACCGAGCCCGCCCCGCAAAGCATGGTACCCCCGCACCCACCGATCAAGTACAACAAAAGCCCCAGCGTTATCGGCACATGCATCGGTGAGATCAATTTGCAACAGCTATCCGCCCGGTGCCGCAGCGCGCCGCAAACGTCGGCCCGCCCGTTATGCCGACGATGATGCTCTCGATACGTCACACAAGGCCTCGCCGTCTTGCGCCCGACGATCGCGAGGATGTGCATGCCACCCACGACCCACTCCACACAACCCCACAACGCACTCACGGCCTCACACGCCGCGCACGGCATCACGGGCGTCCTCCTCGCCGGCGGGCGGGGCAGCCGGCTGGACCCGGTCACGCGCGTCCTGAACAAGCACCTGCTGCCCGTGTACGACCGGCCGATGCTGCTGCACGGCCTGCACGCGCTGCGCACCGCAGGCATCCGGCACACCGTCGTCGTGACCAACGGCCCGGACATCGCAGCGATGCAAGCCGTCGTGGGCGAGGCGTCGAGCCACGGTTTGAAGTCGGTGACGTACATCGCGCAGCGTGGGCCCGGCGGTGTTGCCGATGCGCTGTTGTCTGCAGAGCCAGCGGTGCAAACCGATACGTTGTGGATCATGCTGGGCGACAACCTGTTCGGTCGATCGCTTCAACCGACAGTCGAGCGATTCGCGCGCTGCGATGCCTCGGCGATGTTGCTGCTGCACGAGGTCAACGACGAACAGGCGTTGCGGTCGATGGGGGTTGCGCGGTTCGAAGGGGAGCGGCTGTGCGAGGTGTTGGAGAAGCCGGCGGTGCCGCCGAGCCGGGCGGTGGTGGTCGGGGCGTATGGGTATCGGCAATCGGTGTTTGACATATGTCGCACGCTAGTGCCCAGTGCGCGGGGCGAGCTGGAGATCACCGACCTGAACAACGCGCTGCTGTGTCAAGCGCAACACGACGCCGGCCCAGCCGTGGGCCACGCGTGGATCGATGGCTGGTGGAGCGATGCGGGCACGTTTGCATCGCTGCACGAGGCGGGCGAGCGGGTGCGTCAACACGGCGTAAATGTGCCATGATGCCCCGTATGTCTGCGAGTGATGCACATATCCTGGTCACCGGCGGGTGCGGGTTCATTGGCAGCCACCTCATCGCGCAGCTGCTCCGCGATCGGCCGGGCTGGCGGGTGACGAACCTGGATGCGCTCACCTACGCCGGCCGGCGCGACAACCTCGCCGATGTCGAGTCGAATGTTGCGCTGCGCGGCCGTTACCGCTTCGTGCATGGCAACGTGTGCGATGCTGCACTCGTGCAGGAGTGTGTGGATGGCTGTGATGCGGTGGTGCACGCGGCGGCTGAGTCACACGTGGACCGATCGATCGACAACGCTGCGCCGTTCACCGCGACTAACACGCTGGGCACGCAGACGCTGCTCGAAGCCCTGCGCAAGAAGCACGCCGTCACGCAACGCCAAACACCGATGGTGCTCATCAGCACCGACGAAGTGTTCGGCGACCTGCCGTTGAACGATCCTGCGCAGAAGTTTGATGAGAACAGCCCGTACCGACCCAGCAGCCCCTACGCGGCGAGCAAGGCGGCGGGCGACCTGTTCGCGCTGGCGTATCACCACACGTTCGGCCTGGACGTGCGCCTCACGCACAGCGGCAATAACCTGGGCCCGCGACAACACCCCGAAAAACTCATCCCACGCTTTATCACCTTGCTTTTGCAGGAAAAACGCGTCCCGCTCTACGGCGACGGGCAGAACGTCCGCGACTGGCTGGCGGTTCAAGACCACAGCAGCGCCGTGCTCTGCGTGCTCGACCACGGCAAGGCCGGCGAGCGGTACTGCGTCTCGGCCAACCTCGAGCGATCGAACCTGGACGTGACGCGGGTGATGCTCCAACACCTGGGGCTTGGCGAGGAGCACATCGAGCGCGTCGCTGACAGGCCCGGCCACGACCGTCGCTACGCGATGCACGCTGACAAGCTGCGCGCCTTGGGCTGGTCGCCTCGCCACCGCGACCTCGACACGCTGCTGCGCGAGACGATCGACTGGTACACGACGCATCGTGCTTGGTGGTGTTGAGGCAGTTTTTGCCACTGGGTTTTTCAGCCACAGATAGACACAGACAAAAGATGGCCACGGAAGGCACGGAATCTGAGGAAGGTGCATGAGAGGGATAGATGGGGCACTCCGCTCAAACTTGTGCTCGTTGAGCGGGCGAGCTTGCTCGCGAGCAACACATGAATACGAGTCTCTCGTGTCGTTTCCGCCGGTTCCGTGCGTTCCGTGGCGATCTCTTCCATCTGCGTTCATCTGCGGCTAGAAAACCGCTCTGCACGACATGAAATGAAACGGCCGGCGCTTCTTGGATGCGTCGGCCGTCTCACCATCATGGGGCTTGTTGTGGACCCGCTCAGGCGGCTTCGCGGTTGCGTGTGGGCGAGGGGTCGGGTTGGTCGGTGAAGAGGTTGGGCTGGTCGGGCTTTTGAGTGTTGAGCGGGGCGTAGTCGGGGCGGACCCATTGGGTGCCTCTGCCGCGGTGGTTGGCGAGGCGGGTGAGTCGGTCGAGATAGAGCGACAGGTCGCGGTCGGCAAAGCCGGTGAGGAATTCGGATGTTGCGGACGGGTTGTACTGGCGGATGCGCTCGATGACCTCTGGCCGGTTCATGGGGACTGCTCGGTCGGGGGTGCTGGGCGGGTGAGCGCTCCTTGCTCGTTGCCGTGGTCTTGGCCGTCCTTGAGGTTTGGTTTCGACGAAGAGGGCATCGACCGGATGGCGGGCTGACCATCACGGATAACCCTTGCGGACCCAAGCATGCGTTACAATGCGCGTCGGTCAAGGGTGAACGGGAGATTTTCATCGCATGTCATTGATTGTCCGCAGCCCGTTTTCCGGCCAGCCGGTGAAAGTCCGAGATCAGGATGTCGGCAGGGCCGTGCGCGACGAGGAAGGACGCGTCTTCTACGTCGTGCCGTTCGCCGACGGCAACGGGTTCTACGCCTCGCCCACGCGCAACGGCGGGCCCAAGGAAGAGGACCGTTACCGGCGGATGGTTGAAAAGGACGCGACGCTGGTGGAACACCGGGCCGACACCGCGCCGGCAAGGCCGCGGGCGGTCCACGACGCGACCGGCCGGCGCAAGGCCTCGCCCGTGCGGGTGGTGGTGTTTGCGGTGGTGGCCGCGTTGCTGGGTGGCGCGGGTTACGCGGGTTGGCAGTGGTGGACAACGGGTGAGGTGTCGTTGCCGGGCGTGCAGGTGGTGCCGCAGGGCGCGTCGGAGGGTTCGGAGGTCGGGGATCAGGTGCCGCAGAAGCCGGCGTTGCCCAGTGGTGAAGCGTCGCCTCAGAGTGATGCGTCGTCGGCTCCGCTCGCGGTTCCCGGTGGAGATTGGGACGTGAATCAGTTTGCGTTGCCTCCGCGGGTGGCGGCGCGTTTTACCCCTGAGCCGAGGGAGCGTGAGCCGTTTGGCCGGGTGGACCCGTTGCGTTCGGTGTTGAGTGAGGCGGGTCAAGGCGGGGTCGCTCGGAGCGCGACGGTGTTGCCGGTGGGTGTGGAGATTGGGCGTGAGTTTGATCCTGAGCGTTATCAAGCGGGGGCGGGGGCGGGGGTGGGGGTGGTGTCGGGCGTGGGGGTGTCTGGATTGCGTGTGCGTGAGGTATCGGTGGGCAACGGGCCGATGCCCAACGCGGGGGATTACGTGCTGGTGAGTTACCGGGTGAAGCTGGTGGATGGCCGGGTGATTGACGAGACGCCGGCGGACGAGCCGTTTGGTTTTGTGTTGTGGTCGGGTCAGACGTTCCGTGGTTTGGAGGGTGGTGTGGCGGGGATGCGTGCGGGTGGGCGTCGAGAGTTGTTGATGCCTGCGTCGTGGTTGGCGGGGTCGCTGCGTCGGTTGGCGGGGGAGATGAAGCTGGCGCACGTGGAGGTGGAGTTGATGGCGGTGTTGCCGGGGGTTCGGAAGGTTCGGCTGGCTCCGGGTGCTGGCCGGGTGGCGCAGCCGGGCGACACGGTGACGGTGCACTGGACGTTGTGGGCGGGCGAGCGTGGCGAGCCGTTCAGCGACACACGTGTGGTGGATCAGCCGTTCACGCTGGACCTTGGCGCGGGGGACGTGGTGGTGGGTCTTGAGCTTGGGATCACAGGCATGGCCGAGGGCGAGGTGGTGGAGCTGAGTATCCCCTCGTACCTGGCCTACGGCAGCGCGGGGGCCGCTGGCGGACTGGTGCCGCCGCACATGGGGCTGCGGGCGCAGGTGGAGCTGATGCGGGTGGGGAGGTGAGTCGCGATGCGGCAGAGATTCCTCATCTCACTTTTGCAGACCACTCCCCATCCACCCACTCGCTACTCCCCAACGAGGGGAGAGGCAGGGGCCTGAAGGCCCTCAAGCCCCTTAGGGAATCTGTATGGTGCGGGGCTTATGAGTGCTTCGGCATACACGATCGCGGTGTTGTGTTACGTGTTTGATACGCAGGGTCGGCTCTTGCTTTTGCATCGTCGCAAGCCGCCCAACCGCGACCTGTACTCGCCCATCGGGGGCAAGCTCGAACAGCACCTGGGCGAGAGCCCGTCGCAGTGTGCTGCGCGCGAGATCCTCGAAGAATCGGGCCTCACGGTGCGCACCGATGAGCTGCACCTCACGGGCGTGGTCAGCGAGCGCGGCTTCGGCGACGGGCACTGGCTGATGTTCCTCTACGAGCTGAACCGGCCGGTCGAGCTGGAGCCAGCAGAGTTCGACGAAGGCCGACTCGAATGGGTCACGCGCGAACAGCTGGACACGCTGGACCTGCCGCAGACCGACCGCTCGGTCATCTGGCCCCAGTTCTGGGCGCACCGTGGCGGCTTCTTCATGGCTCACCTGGAGTGCGATGGGCCCCGGGTCGTGTCGTGGACGCTGGAGCGTTCGGAGCGCAAGGCGTGAGTCAACCCCGTGCTCGTGGGCGGACCTGATTTCGATGAATGACCACCGGAAAGTTGCGGGATAGTCCCAACATGCATGGTCGGGGTGGGGCGAGCGTAAACTTGCGTCGGAGACGTTGTGTCGTGGGTGGGCGCAGGGGTTGTCAGGGCTTTCAACGCAAGGGGACGCACGTGGCAGAGCATCGAGACGCGGATGGGCTGGGGCTTGGGACGTGGTTGGTGGATGCCGGCCGGTGGTGGGAATCGGTGCGTGCTGCGCTTGGGCCGGGGGTGGTGGTGGAGCGTGGCGTGCTGGCGGTCGCGGACGACCGTGGCGTGCCGACATCGGGGGTGTTGGCGGGGCGTGGCCTGAGCGGGTCGGCACTTCAGCGGTGGATGCAGAGCGGCGGGCGCGAGGCGATGCTCGACTCGGCCGGTGCACATGGTGAGTGCACGGGCAAGATCAAGTCGCGCGGCGCGTTCCCCTGGGGCGGGAGTTCGTACGCGGCGTGGGCGACGCTGCCGACGGCTCACGCGGGGCGAGCGGGGACGGTGACGACGCGTTGGGTGTTGGGGGTCGCAAGAAAAGACAAGCCGTTCAGCGAACCACAGTCGCGTCGCGTGGCGCTGCTGCTGCGTGAGCTGGCGGGGACGTTCGAGTCGCCCTGCAGACGCAACGGCGTGGGGGGCGATGCGGGCCTTTGCCGGGCGGTATTGAGCGACACGGGCGGCGTCCTGGTGAGCGATCTGGGGACGGCGTCGGTGCTCGTTTCGGATGCCGATGCGGTGTCGCGTTGGTGGTCGTCGGCGGAGCCTGTGGTGCGTCAGCGTTGGAAGCGCGTGAAGGATGAGCGCGGGTACGACGTGGCGATCGACGGCGGCGGAGAGTCGGGCGGGGTGTGGCTGCGGATCGGCTGGCGGAAGGGCGCTGCCGGGTTGCCGTCGGCTCGGGTGCTGGAGTGTCGGCCGAGGGGCGCGCTGGAGATGCCTGTGATCGGTGTGGTGAGCGATGCAAGGGTGGCCGAGGCGCTGGGTCAGCTGTGCGACCGGGTTCGGCGTCCGCCGACGCTGGTGGAGCTGGCGGAGCACGCGGGGATGAGCCCGTTCCATTTTTTGCGTGTGTTTCAGGAGCAGGCGGGCGTGACGCCCAAGCAGTTCGCGTTGCGCGCGCAGCTCATGCGGGCGTGCTGGCTGCTGCGCGCAACGGGCTGGAGCGTGGGCGAGGTCGGAGAGTACGCGGGGTTTGGTAGCCACGGGCACTTCACGGCAACGTTCAGCCGATTGATTGGCCAAAGCCCCAGCGACTACCGCGAGCGGTTCGGGTGAACGACGGAGTTTGGAACCGCAAGATGGACGCGGATGGACGCGGGTGATCGAGCCCATGAAAGTCTTGAATCCGAGTTCGGTCCGGCTGCCAGCCGTGACTTCGACAAGATTCACTGTTCGAGTCCATCGGTTTTCATCCGCTTGCATCTGCGTGCATCTGCGGTTCCCAACTTTGATTTGCCTTGGCTGATCAGCGTCGTTTAGGGTGTGGACAGACGCCCGAGAAGCGGGGCACTGGCCGAATGATGCGCCGGGGTTTATCTTGTGTACGATTGTCGGCCGTGTCGCCGATGCGTGTGACGGAAACAAGACAAGATCGCCGCGCAAGCCGCCAGCCGATCGCAAGCAGACGAAAGGGATGTGATGAGTCCGATGCAGAATGACCGCAGCCAGAGCTGGTTCGGGGCCGTGACTAAGGCATGCACGCTGGGCCTCCTGGCCTCGGCGGCGGGTGTGTTTGTGGGTTGCTCGGCCGATCAGCACGTGTACAAGTCCACGGTCGCGGCGCCCAAGAGCTTGGCCGTCGTGTACACCCAAAGCGGCGAGACGGCCTGGTCGATGGACGTGCCGATCGACCACTCGCTGGAGCTGAACTTCAAGCGTGACGGCGAGCTTCAGGGCTTCACCGCACCCGCAACCCCTGCGACCAGCTTCCGCTGGAAGCTCTCGCCCGAGGTCAGCGGCGGCCGATCGGACAGCGGCACTGTCGAGCTCTCCGGCCAACCGATCTACATGCGTCCCACCCTCCGCGAAGCCGGCCAAGACGTGACCGCCGCCCCCGCGCCGGCCACCTTCGACGTGCCCCCCCCGCCGCCGGCCAACACCGCGCCCGCTCCCGTGTCGCCCCCGCCCCAAGCGCCGGCCCCCATCGAGCTCGAACCGCTCGACGTCCCCACCGCCCCGGAAGCTCCCGCCGCCCCCGAGGTGAGCATCGAGCCCGCCGCTGATGCGATGCAGGACGCCGCCAACGACCTCGAAGAAGCCGTCAAGGCCGCCGAGCCTTTGCCCGCTCCCG
>DAIOEG010000048.1:0-8164 GCA_036746415.1 Phycisphaera sp.
TGGACGTTGACGACGACGTCCAGCGTGGACTCGACCTGGCCGCGGTACATGCCGCGGGTGGGGGGGACGTCGGCGTAGTCACGGCCGACTGCGGCGCGGATGTGGTGGTCGGCGGCGAGGGTGTCGTGCGTGGGGTCCTGACCCATCCAGCCGTAGGTCGGCGTCATGACCTCGACCCAGGCGTGCGTCGCGTCGGCGGCGGCGAGGCGCTCGTGAGCGGGGCGGTCGCCCGTGTAGAGGTAGCCCGAGACGTAACGCGCGGGCAGACCAAGCGTCCGGCAACAGGCGATCATGATGTGCGCAAAGTCCTGACACACGCCGGCCCGCTGCGAGAGCGCATCGTCGATCGGCGAGTCGGCGTGGGTCTGCTCTTTCTCGTACGAGAGGTGCTCGTGGATCTTGCGACGCACGTCGGTCGCTGTGGCGAGCGGGTCGGCCTGGCGGGTGATCTTCGCGTCATGGATGAAGCGTTGCAGCTCATCGGTGTCCAGCGCGAAGTGGCTCGGCTGGAGCATGTCCCACACGGCGGGGTCGCGGGCCTCGTCGGCGAGCTGTTGCCAGCTGTCGGCGGTCAGCGACTCGGGCGGCGGGTACACATCATCGATGCGGACGACGGACTCGGCGGTGACGGCTTCACGCCGGTGTGTCGCGGGGATGTCGAAGTGATGCACGGTGTTGTTCAGCCAGTCGCGGTAGCTGCCAACGCGGGTGCGTGGGCTGACCGAGAGGTGGAACTGCAGGCAGTTCTGATGCCACTCGTCGCGCGGCCGAAGCCGGACCTCCATGACCGACTCCCGAACGGGCGAGGCGTAGTCGTAACGCGTGGTGTGGGTGATGTGGTAGTAGCGCATGGTGGGGGTCTGTAGATTGAACCGCGGAGGCGCGGAGGGCGCGGAGCAGGCAGTGGGCATCGTGTCGGGATGGGTTCGATCACTCCTGAGACTGAGCCACGGCTCTTGGTCTGTCCATGCATGGGTTGGATTGCGAATGTGCAGGAATGGAGTCTGGTGAATGCGCAGGGCAAGCCCTTGGGCTAAATAGACGAAACATTATGTTGTTCACGTGTCGATGCATGTTTTTTTCTGCGTCCTCCGCGCATCTGCGGTTCATTGATTTCATGCTTCACGCGACCGAGTCGGCGATGGGGTAGGCGATGAAGGTGCGGTCGATGTGGTTGTTCATCTGCTCGGCTTCTTCGATGAGTTTGGCGAGGAAGGCGTCCAGGCCTCCGCCAGCGTTGAGCAGCTCGTCGATGTCGGCGTACATGAGCTTGGCGGCGAGTCGGCCTGCGGTGCGTTCGAGGGCGGCGGCTTGTGGCGTGCTGGTCTCGGCGGCGATCTGCTGGACCGCATCGAGCAGGTGCTGGGCGGCGAAGCCGACCGAGCGGGGGAAGGCGCGGTCGATCAACAGGAACTCTGCAAGGTTGCGTCGTTCGATGGTCTGCCTGAACTTGCGGAGGTACGCCTCGTAGCCCATGCAGGCGCGTAGGAGCGCGACCCAGTTGAGGTAAGAGCGGGCCTCGTAGCGGGACAGGAGCGAGTCGGGCGGGTCTTCGCCGAGGTAGACGCGCATCATGGTCGCGCTACCGATGACGCGTTCGAGCGACCGGCCGAGCTGGATGAACTGCCAGCCCTGGTCGTGGTTGATAGTGGCGTCGGTGACGCCGTGGAAGAGGTGCGCACCCTGTCGGATGGATCGGAAGAACTCGAAGGGCTGGAACGACCAGATGTCGTCGAGCGCGGTCTGACGGACGCTGAAGTACATCGAGTTGAGCTGCTCGAACATCTCGTTGCTGACCTGCTCGCGGACCTGGCGAGCGGCCTCGCGCGCGTTGGCGATGCAGGCGCGGATCGAGTTGGGGTTGCGCTCGTCGAAGGTCAGCGCGTGCGTGCAGCGGTAGGCGTCGTCGGGCACGTCCTCCAGCTCGCAGCTGAGCGCCTTGAGCAGCATCGGCCAGCGCTGCCCGTCGTCGCCGGCCTGGTCGAGCATCATCTGCAGGTTGACGTCGATCACCCGCGCGGTGTGCTCGGCCCGTTCGAGGTATCGGGCGATCCAATACAAGCTGTCGGCGACGCGTGAGAGCATGGTGGGGGGAGTGGGGAGTGGGGAGTGGGTGTTGGGGAGTGGTCTGCCAATGGTGGACAGCGGGGTGCGGTTGATTTACGTCATGGTTGGTTATGATGGTGTTGAGTCTTCGATCGATTCGTCTGCGATTTCATATTCCGACCAATCCCCAACACCTACTCCCCACTCCCCATCGAGCGACACACGCACCGCGCGCAGCGCTAATACAACACCCACGTGTCTTTCGAGCCGCCGCCTTGGGAGGAGTTGACGACGAGGGAGCCCTTGCGGAGGGCGACGCGGGTGAGGCCACCGGGGACGATGGTGCACTTGTCGCCGTTGTAGAGGATGTACGGGCGGAGGTCGACGTGTCTCGGCTCGACCCGGCCGTTGATGAAGCAGGGGGCGCGTGAGAGGTCGAGCGTGGGCTGTGCGATGTAGTTGCGGGGGTTGGAGCGGATGAGCGCGGCGAACTTGTCGCGTTCTTTGGCGGTGGAGTGCGGGCCGATGAGCATGCCGTACCCGCCGGCCTCGCCGACGGCCTTGACGACGAGCTTGTCGAGATTGGCCAGGACGTGTTGCTGCTGCGTCGGGTCGTCGCAAAGGAACGTGTCTACGTTGGGGATGATGGGATCGGCGTCGAGGTAGTACTTGATGAGCGCGGGGACGTAGGCGTAGACGGCCTTATCGTCGGCAACGCCGTTGCCGATCGCGTTGGCCAGCGCGACGTTGCCGGCTCGGTAAGCGTTGAACAACCCCGGCACGCCGAGCATCGAGTCGCGGCGGAACGCGAGCGGGTCGAGGAAGTCGTCGTCGATGCGTCGGTAGATGACATCGACGCGGTGCAGGCCGGCGGTGGTGCGGGTGTAGACCACGTTGTCGTGCACAAGCAGGTCGCGACCCTCGACGAGTTCGCAGCCCATCTGCCGAGCAAGGAAGGTGTGCTCGAAGTATGCGGAGTTGTACACGCCGGGCGTGAGGACGACGACGTTGGGGTTGCTGGTGAGCGTGGGGCAGAGCGAGCGGAGCGTGTCGAGGAGGACCTGCGGGTAGTGGTCGACGGGGCGCACGCCGTAGTTCTGAAACAGCGTGGGCATCGTGCGTTTGATGACCTGCCGGTTGGCGAGCATGTACGACACGCCCGAGGGCACGCGGAGGTTGTCTTCGAGGACGGCAAACGCGCCGGTCTCGGTGCGGACCAGGTCGCTGCCGGTAATCGCGCAGTAGACATCGCGGGGCACGCGCAGTCCGCGCATCTCACGTCGGTAGTGCTTGCACGACAGCACGAGCTCTTTGGGCACGACGCCGTCGCTAAGCACCTTCGCGTCGGTGTAGAGGTCTTTCAAGAACAGGTTGAGCGCGATGATGCGTTGTTCAAGGCCCGCTTCGAGGGTCCGCCACTCGCTGGCGGTGATGATGCGCGGGACCAGGTCGTAGGGGAATATTTTTTCGATGCCCTCGGTCTGGCCGTAGACGGTGAAGGTCACGCCTTGCGATAAAAACGCGGCGTCGGCCGCGCGCTGCCGTGCGGCGAGTTCATCCCCGGAGAGCTCGTTCAAACGCCGATGCACGAGGCGGTACGGATCACGCGGCGCATCGGCAGCGGTGAACATCTCGTCAAAGAACCGCGGCTCCAGGTCGTAGTGCTGGAACATCGCGTCGGCCACGGGCGTGTCGGTTGGGATGGGAGCCATGGGGCGGTGTGGGCCCGGCGTGTCTTACAGGCGGACGCAACCATACCGGGGCGGTGACGCGGTCGCAAGAGTTTTGTTGCAACGCAGATGAGCCAGACGCTTCACCACGCGGCGTGGCCCAGCGTCGGCGTGCGATCCGTGCGTGATACATGGCTTTCTCACCGCAGGTCCGTCAGATTCAAGTGCTTGTTCAACATCGCTGGCCCGCTGGTTTCTCGGACGCCCACGAGCACCGGCTTGTCGAACGTGCGCTGCGTCGCATCCGGGAACCGGAACGTGCGCATCGCCGTCGCGCCGGGCCGCAGCTGCGGGATCAGCCGCTCGGCATACGGGTGATTCGGATGCGCCGCGAACAGGTTCAACGTCACGTCCTCCTCGCTGGTGTTCGTCACCGTCGCGCTCACCACCGCGTCCGTGTGCCCCGGCCGAGTGAACGAGTCCAGATACACCGACGCCTCAAACGTCAAATGCTCCAGCCCGACCTCCATCGGCGTCTCAACGATCACGTCGTACGGCTTGTCCGCCGCCAGCTCCAGACGGGCCGTCAAACGCTTCGCACCCGCCTCCTCGTTGATCGGGAAACGAAACGTCACGGGCAGGTCCAGCGTCCGCCCCGGCGCGAGCGAGAACAGGTGCCGCACCGGCCGGATGTCCCAGCCCTCTGGCCCCGTAAACGTCAGCCGACCGTTGATCGTCGTCGGCCACGGGTTCGTCACGCGCAGCATCCGCTCGTGCGGCGTCTGCGTCGATTCAATAAACGGCCGATCCAACGCCAGCCCCGCGCGGAACCGCAGCAGCGCCACATCCACGCCCTCCACAAACACCGGCACATCGCCTAGCGTCAAGTGGTGCGTCCCGTCTACCTGCAGCGACAACGCCGAGCGGTTACCAAACGCATCGATCACCACCGGCGACTGCCCCAGATTCATCTTCATCACCGCAGGCAACGCCGCCCGCTCGTTCCTCGCCACCAGCATCCCGCCGCGCGGCCCGTCCATCACCCACGCCCCAAGCCCCTCGCCCGCCGACAGCTCCGCCACCACACGACGCCCCGACAGCCGGATCATCACGTTGCGATACGCCCCCAGCAGCGGGTCCGGCAAGATCGCCGACCGACGCTCCTTCGCCAGCGAAAACCCCATCGGCAGCTCCACCGACACGCCCTCCCGCATCCGCCAAACATGCAGCAACCGATGCAGCAAGTCCGCCACACGCCCCCGGTGCGACACCGATTCCGCACCTGCCACCTCCAGCCCCAGCGTCACCGGCTCGCCCCCCGCCAAGTACGCCTCCAGCTGCCCCGACATCTCCATCGGAAGCACCCCCGAAGGCACCCCCACCACGTACCCAAGCGTCCCGCTCGCCGGGCCAAGCGCCGGATCCCGCGCCGCCGACATCGGCACCGTGAACCTCGGCAATGCCGTCCAGTCACGGAACACCGACTCCGCATTCACCACCGCTGACTCCATCACCCCCGCATACCCGTCCCGCCCCCAACCCGCCCCAGGCACCCGCCAACGCCTCACATACGTTCCCATCCGAAGCAGCGTCGGCTGAACATACGACTGCCACCTCGCCGACCCCTGCGAAAACAACTCCCCCGCATCGTCCGCGTGCCCGCCCAAACGCTCCACCAACGCCTCAGGCACAGGCACGAATGACACCTCCGCACGCCCCCCCGGACCCAGCGCACCGCTGATCCAATCGTCCAGCCGCTTCGCCCGCGCCCCGATGTCCTCCTCCGACATCGCCACGTCCCAAGCGCTCCACACCCCGCTTTGAAACCCAAGCTCCCCAAACAGCCCGCACGCCAGCCCCAAACGCTCCTCCGCAATCCCCTCCAGCGACACCCCAAATCGCCGCGCATCCTCCGACACCGGCAACGCCTCCTCCGGCAACCACAACACCGCGCTATACGTCCGCGACGAGGTCGCCCCACCCGCAGGCCCCACCACCAGCTCCACGAAATACCACCCAAACCCCGGCAACACAGGCGACCAGTCCCACCGCGTCGGCAGGCCCGGCCGGATCGGCCGACGGTCCTCCGCCACCACCCTCCGCTCCGCATCAAACACCCGCACCGTCGCCACCAACCCCTGATCCATCATGTCCCGCACCTGCACCGTCCACCTCGGCCGGTCGCTCCCCTTCACCGTGTTCAGCGCGCTCTGGCTCGACAGCTCCACCGTCGGCAACTGCCACAGCCCCACATCCTCCACCCACGCCTCGCCCTTCACATCAAGCGGCGTCACCGTGTGCGACCCCAGCGACGCCACCTCCCGCCGCGCCGGCTGTACCAGGTGCACCTCGATCCCCACATACGCCGCCCGCCGGTCCTCCCCCAAAAGCGCCAGTTCCACCGGGAACCACTCCCCCTCGCTCTGCACCGGCCCGCTGCTCCGCATCGTCTCAAGCAACCGGTTCCCCCGCGCATCCATTAGATACGCCAGCACATACACTGCCGACGCCGATAACCCCCGCGTCTTTACCTTCGCTGTCACCATGTAATCGCTCAGCGGGATCGCCGGGAGCGCCCCCACCTCCACAAACGCCCCCACATCCCCCCCCCGGTGCTCCAGCTTCAACGAAAACTCCCCCGAAGCCACCAGCTCCGTATCAAACCCCACCTCGTTAAACCCCGGATACCCCGGCCGAAGCTCCAATTCCCTGTGCAACGCCAGCCGCCCAAAATTCACGTCCTTCGCCAACGGGTCCCGCCCAATGACATACCAATGTCGAGGCATCTGAATCCCCCGCCCAATCTTGACCCCCGCATCATTGGTGTCCTCAAAATCAAATAACCGCACCAACCGCTGCGCCTCCGCCACCGGTGCCTCGCTCCCCCCCCGACTCCGCCCCTCCTGCGCGCACGCCACACCCGCCCCCACCAGCAAGCCGACACACAAACAACACCAACAAAGCCGTCGCATCACACCAACGTTATCGGCCGCACACCCCGCGCGGCGTTGAGGAAACGGCGGGACTCGCCCTTAAATGCCAACAACTCAAGGCGTGACACGCCTCGCCCTCAACAGCTCGGCGTGCTGCGCGTAGCATGAACTCATCATGCCGTCCGCGGACAAAAAGAGGAATGTCCCGTGCTCCTCACCGAACATGCAGAAGGGGGTGAGGGTTGGTGGTGCAAGAGCGGCCAGCGGGGTTCGCGGGGCTGGTCGGGCTCGCGGGAGAAGTCGTGTTGTGAGGGTTTGAGAGCTGTTTGCGTTTTGGAGGTAGCTTTGGCATGATATGTGGCTCGCCCTGAGGCAAGTGCCCGGCTGAGTGTGGTTGAATCTGAAACCCTGCAAAGGATTTGGTTGTATGGCGATCCGTATCAAAGCCCGCAATGGCGAGTCTGCTGAGCAGATGCTGCGTCGGTTTAAGAAGCTCTGCGAAAAAGAAGGCCTGACCAAGGACATCAAGAAGCGGGCTCACTACGAGAAGCCCAGCGAGCGCAAGCAACGGGCGGCCCGTAAGTCGGTCAAGCGTCAGGTCGGCCCGACCACGCCCATGGGCCCGCGCCGCGGGAACCGTGAGCGTGATGGCGAGGGTGGCCCCGGGGGCGGTGGTGGTGGCAGCAGCCGCTGACTTGGGGTTGATGTTTTGAAATCATGCAAAGCCGTCCGTTTGAACGCGGGCGGCTTTGTCTTGCGCAGGTGGGTGGGGTGGGGTGTGGTGGGGCGTGGGCTGATGTTGATTGGTGATCGACCCCACGCAGCTGCGCAGCGTGGGCTTCGTCAGGAAAGGTTGGATGCGGTGGGGGGGATGGGTTGAGTTTGCATGCGTTGGAGGAGGCGTTGGAGGGCTTCGTGGTAGCGGGCGGGGTCGGTGAGGTTGAGGTCGGCATGGTCTCCGCCGGGGATCATCACGAGTTTGGCGTCGTGGAGTTCGTTTGCGATGGATTGTGCGCCGCTAAGGGGGCAGAGGTCGTCGCGGTCGCCGTGGAAGAGGAGGGTGGGGACGTGGACGCCGTCGGTTTCGTGGGCTCGGTCGAAGTGTCGCTGGCCGATGGTGGTGAGCCAGCGGATGGCTCGGAGGACGGGCATGAGGAGCGGGACGGGGAGGGGGTAATCGCGCATCATGCCGGCGACGGGCTGGCCCCAGTCACGGTAGAACGCTTCGAGGAGCAGACCGGCGAGGACGGGCTGCAGGTCGGGGTGGGGCGCGGCGCGGAGGGCGACGCGGGAGCCCATGGAGTAGCCGGCAAGGAGGACGCGTTCGCCGGGCGAGGTGACTTGCTGGATGACGCCGACGGCGTCTGCGGGTTCTTTGAGTCCGAGGGTGCAGGCGTGGTGGTCGGCGTCGCCGTGGCCGCGCTGGTCGTAGACGACGACCCATCGGGTGTAGATGCGGAGGGTGTTGGCGAGGACCAGGGCGTGGTGTCGGCTGGCGGAGTGGCCGTGAAGCAA
>DAIOEG010000048.1:8174-8554 GCA_036746415.1 Phycisphaera sp.
GTCGGCTGGCAGGTCGGCGGGGTCGGCGGGTCGGCCGTGGGCGAGGCACCAGCCGGCGGCCTTGGTACGCGGCCGGATCAGGTGGTGGTACACGAGCAGCGCGGCGAGCAACTGCACACACACGCCGACGCTCAGCAGAAAGACAACAAGCGACATCGGGCCAAGTGTAAGAAAGTCTGTGGCGAGGCGGATCGGGCCGGTATCGTGTGCGGATGGACCAGCGGATGGAGTCGATGCGGCGATGGATGGACGCGGCGTACGAGCAGGCGCTGAAGGGGTATCGAGAAGGGGGCTTGCCGATCGGCTCGGTGCTGGTGGATGCGCACGGCGACATCGTGGCACGCGGGCACAACGAGCGGGTGCAGACCGGCGACCCGACG
>DAIOEG010000048.1:8564-11239 GCA_036746415.1 Phycisphaera sp.
GGAGGTCGTGTGCATGCGCAACGCGGGTCGGAGGCGTGACTGGCCGAGCTTGACGCTGGTGTCGACGCTGTCGCCCTGCATCATGTGTACGGGGACGGCGCTTCTGTACCGGGTACCGAGGGTGATCGTGGGCGAGCACGAGAACTTCATGGGTGCGGAGACGTTGTTCGCGGAGCGTGGCGTAGAGCTGGTGGTGCTGGATGATGCGAAGTGTATTGAGTTGATGCGGCGGTTTGTCGGCGAGAAGCCTGACTTGTGGAACGAGGACATCGGGGTGTGAAGGGGATGCATCGCGCAGAGGCGCGGACCGGAGAGAGCAGGCAAAGGAGTGTGGTTGATGTGGGAGCGTCGAGTGTGCATGAGCGTGTTGGGTTGTTTGTGCGGGTGGATGTTGTGCTTGCCGACATGGTCGGCGACGGTGGAGGAGCCAACGGTGGTGGTGATGCAATCGCAGGATGCCTGGTTGGAGAACCCATTGATGATGCGCGACACGATGCACCGTTGGCGGTCGGCAGCGGGTGGTGAGGATTGGAAGCGTGGCACGCTGGAGGGTCTGGTGTTGGACGGGCAAGGCCGGCTGGTGCTGGACCCGGCCGGCGCGGCGAAGCGTTACCCGCACCGGGGGAGTTGGACGAGCGAGGTGCTGGAGGAGCCGGGCGGGATGGTGGAGCTATTGCCGTCGTGGAACCTGGACTGCCCGCCGGAGACGGGGCTGAAGGCGTTTGTACGGTTTAGTCGTTCGGAGGCGGCGGGCGGCGGTGACGTTGAGAAGGACTGGTCGCCCTGGCTGTACCTGGGCTCGTGGGGGCAGACCAGCGGCGCGGGCAAGCGGGTGGTGTCGTACGAGGGGGCGGAGGTGGCGATCGACTTTCTGACGCTCGACCGGCCGGCGCGCTGGTTTCAGTTGAAGGTGGTGTTGGAGTCGTTTACGACGGGCGCGGGCGCGGTGTCGCCGGCGGTTCGGCAGGTGGTGGCGGTGGCAGCGACGCAGTCGGCAAAGCAGGAGCGGGGCGGTGACGTGGAAGCGGGTGACGTGGCGGGCACGCGGATCGAGTTGCCCGTGCCGTACCGCAGCCAGCAGAGCAACGAGCCAGCGGTGCGTTCGCAGACGTGTTCGCCCACGTCGCTGTCGATGGTGATGGCGCATTGGGGCGTGGACTTGTCGGCGCAGGAGGTGTCGGAGCGGGTGTTTGACCGGGAGTACGGGTTGTTTGGCAATTGGCACCGGGCGGTGGCGTTCGCGTCCAGCCGGGGGCTCGGGGGCCACCTGACGTATGTGCGTGAGTGGTCGGAGGTCCGGCGCCACCTGGAACGCGGCCAGCCGATGATCGCGTCGATCCGGTTCAAGGAGGGCGAGTTCCCGTCCAACCCCATGAAGCAGACGGCCGGGCACCTCATCGTGGTCGTCGGCATGACCGACACAGGCGACGCGATCGTCCACGACCCGGCCTTCCACGAGGGCGGCAAACAGATCGTCTACCAGAAAAATGAGCTCGCCCGCGCCTGGCTCGGCAAAGGCGGAGTCACTTATCTGATTTACCCACAAAGCACAAACAACAACGAATAACGGTCTCAGGAGTAGGTTATCTGCACGACGGACCACAGGATCGTTTCAGATGACAGCGGCGTGATACAAGGTTTCTCCTAAGGATGGTTCCTCCACGGTGTTCAAGAGGACTTCCAGGATGCGCAACCATTGACTTGCAGAAAAAGCGGTGCAAACTGAGTGTATCACCAATCGCAGGTAACGGCCTGTGGCGTCTGGTGATAAGGTTCAAGCACCAAAAAAGATTAGGGTGCGTCGGGGAACCAACCCCAAAAGAAAGGTTTTAGGAGAATCCCATGGATCGTTCACGTATGTGCGTGTTCAGCGGTATCGTTGCAGGTGTGCTGGCCTCCACTGGCGTTGCCAACGCGGCCAAAGTGACCACGGTTTATGACTTCGAGAAAGACAGCTTGGGCAACCAGATCCGCTGGGGCCAGGTCATCGACAACGAGTATGCCCCCCAAGGCCTGACGATCTCGGCGAGCAACCCCAAGCACGCCCACAGCGTCAATCGGCAGAACGCCGTCATCATTGACACCAAGCGGACACCCATCGCCGACTTCCGCGGCTCGACGTGGAACGGCTGGCACCCCGGCAACGCGATCATCATCCCCGACAACGGGAAAGATACGGATCGCAACGGCTACTTCGACCGGCCCACGCCCGTCCGTAGCAACATCGCTGGCAAGTCTGGCTCGTTCTTCTTCAGCTTCGACTCGCTCCAGAGCTCGCTCACGATGTACCTCATGGACATCGACCGAAGCGAAGTCGGCGGCACCATCACCGCCTACCAGAACGGCAAGCAGGTCGGCCAGACCGCGATCGTCCCCGTCGTCGGCGATCGAAGCAACTGGTACACCGTCAACGCCCCCGCGTTTGACTCGGTCACGGTGACCCTCGGTGGCTCCGCCGCCATCGGCGAACTCCGAGCGACCTCCGTCCCCACCCCCAGCGCCGCCCTCGCGGGCCTCGCTCTCCTGGGTGGCGCTCTGCTCCGCCGCCGTGCGATCGCCTGAACGGTATCCCATGACGGCTGATGATCGATCATCAGCCAACTTCAAACCACGCGTGCCGATGCGAACCCTCGCATCGGCACGCTTTTTTGTTGGGCATCCATCTCGCTCATCCC
>DAIOEG010000049.1:0-10948 GCA_036746415.1 Phycisphaera sp.
CGGTGATGGCGGTGCGGTGGGTCAAGGGCCGGGGGCAGAGCCATGGTTGCTCCCGATGCGATCCGTGATGCGGAGCCACAGTTCGCCAATGGGTCGGCAGGCACGCAGTTCGTCCGCATCGACCCGCAGCTCGGGCCGGTCATCGTGATCCAGACCACCGTCCAGGGCACTCAGGTCTGGGACGCCCAGAGCTGGGTCCGCACCACGGGACCGATCGTCCGCGGCGATGTCTGCCTCGTTCGTTTCCAGCTCCGCGTCACTCAGTCCAACAGCGGCCAGGGCTACACCACCCTTGCCATCCAAGCCGACGGCAGCGAAGGCCACTGGGACAAGCTGCTGATGATGCAGGTCAGCGCGGGTGCCCAGTGGACTCAGTTCGACCTGCCGTTCGTCGCCTCGCGCGACATGGCCGACGGTAAATCGCTCGTTAACTTCATGGTCAGCTACTTCCCACAGACCATCGAGATCGCCCGTGTCGAGCTGATCAACTACGGCGCTTCGGTTGGGATCGGCGAGCTGCCACGGACTCAATTCACCTACAAAGGCCGCGAAGCCGACGCCCCGTGGCGAACCCAAGCCGAGTCCCGGATCGAACAACACCGCAAGGGCGATCTTCAAATCTCCGTCGTGGATGCACACGGCAACGCGGTCCAAGGCGCACAGGTGGCCGTGCGGATGAAGCGTCACGCCTTCCGCTTCGGCAGTCTTGTCGAGGGCTACATGATCGCCAGCGACCCCAACGCCCGGCACAGCCCGGCCGGCTTGAGCGAGAGCGACTACGCCAACTACCGCACGCACATCGAGGAAATGTCCAACCACGTCATCGTCGGCTGGGAGCCCAAGTGGGGTGTCTACGAGGGCCCCGACGAGCCTCGCAACCTCGCCCTGACGCTCGACTGGCTTGAAGGCCGTGGCATAACGGCACGCGCGGGACACGTCTTGTGGGGCGCGTATTTGCCCGAGGACGTGCTGGCCGTCCAAGACGACAAGGCAGCGCTTGAGCAGAAGGTCAACAAGCGGATCGACGAGATCGTGACCGCGCTCAAGGGCCGTGTCACCGACTGGGACCTGCTCAACGAGCCGATCCACGAACGGCTGCTGATCGACGGATTGGGCGTTGACGCCGTGGCTGGCTGGTTCGAGCGGGCCCACGCGATCGACCCGGTGCCGATGATCGTGAACGAGTACGCGATGCTCGAGGGCAATGGCGCAAACGCACTCGGGCTGAACGCGTACGAAGCGTTCATCCGACGCCTACAAGCCGAAGGTGCGCCGATCGGTGGCGTGGGTTTTCAAGGCCACTTCGGCTCCAACGTCACCGAGCCGGACATTCTTGTGTCGTTGCTTGACCGCTTTGCCACACTGGGCCTGCCGATCCAGATCACCGAGTTCGACATCAACACAACCGACGAGCAGTTGCAGGCCGACTACACACGCGACTTTCTCACCGTCATCTTTAGCCATCCGTCGGTGGAGGCGTTTGTGATGTGGGGCTTTTATGAGCCCGTCCACTGGATCCCCAACGCCGCGATGGTCCGCCGCGACTGGAGCTACAAGCCCAACGATCACGCGTACATGGACCTTGTGAAGCGTCAGTGGTGGACGAATGCCGACTTGAAGACCGACGCCTCGGGGTCAACGCAAGTTCGAGGATTTCAGGGCGAGTACGAAGTCACCGTCACCCATCAAGGCATCACAGAAGTTGCCAGCGTCGTGCTCGGCCGTGAAGGCAAATCGCTGGCGGTGCAAATCGAGTGAGTCTGATCGTCGTTGTCGCCGCAGGGCGTCACCGAGCTAACCGTCGCGGCTTGTCGCCGTTCCGCGCTAGAAAGTCACATCGGGAGCTGAAGCATGTCAAAGCAAGACCCCCTCTCCAATGGTTTCACGCTGATCGAACTGCTGGTGGTCCTCTCCATCATCGCGCTGCTTGTGGGGCTGCTGCTGCCAGCGCTTGGGGCTGCGCGGCGGGTCGCTGGTGAGGCGCGCTGCCTGGCCAACCTCAAGCACATCGACATCACGCTCCACCCCAAGCAGCCCGGCCCCATCACCGTCGCCCTCGACGACCTCCGCGCCGAAGGAGCCGTCCCCAACGACAACGCCGGCAAAGCGCTCGAACTCGACCCCAAAGTCATCTTCGCCCGCTCGCTGGTGCCCCCGCCCGTCCGATCCGACAAGACCTACATCGTCTGCGCGAACACCGGCAGCAACGACCACCCCGGCACGCTCGAACAACCCTTCAAAACCATCCAGCACGCCGCTGACCGCGTCCTCCCCGGTGACACCGTCCTCATCCGCGCAGGCACCTACCACGAGAACGCCGAGGAGGACCAGTGCGGCGTCAAGATCACCCGAAGCGGCGCGCCCGATGCGTGGATCACCTTCGCCGCATACCCCGGCGACGCGCGGCCGCTCGTTGAGTCCGCGACCTTCGGCACCATCCGCATCCAGCACGCGGCCTACATCGAAGTCCGCGGCCTCGAAGTCACCAACCACCCCATCGTCGGCAAGACCTTCCCCGGCGACCCCGTCCTCGAACCGCTCATCGGCACCGAACAGGGTAACGGCATCGGAGCCGAATACTCCCACCACATCCGCATCATCGACAACGTCGTCCACGGCGTCGGCGGCGGTGGCGTGGGCAGCGGCTTCAGCGACTACATCTACGTCGAAAACAACCTCGTCTACAACAACGCCTGGGGCTCGATCTGGAACTGCTCGGGCATCAGCTTCTGGGAGACACGCGACTTCGACGACAAGCCCGGCCCCCACAACATCATCCGAAACAACATCTCCCACTCCAACGAGAACAAGGCCCCCACGCCCCTCTACGGCGGCAAGCTCACCGACGGCAACGGCATCATCATCGACTACCACCGCGGCAACTCCGAGCTGCTCATCGAAAACAATCTCTGCTACAACAACGGCGGACGTGGCATCCAGGTCTTCCAGTCAAAGGCCGGACGAGCCACCATCCGCAACAACACCGTCGCCTACAACGGCCGGACCAACGGCGACGCCGGCCTGTGGGCCATCGCCGCCGACAACGTCCACTTCCACAACAACATCTCCGTCGGCCGGCCCGGACAGGAAGCCAAGAAGACCTGGCAGCAGGGCGACAACGTCTCTTTCCGACACAACCTGTTCTTCGGCTACGACGCCGTCTCCGACCCGGCCATCACCGCCGGCGTGGGCAACCTCATCGACGCCGACCCCCACTTCACCGACGCCGCCATCGACGACCTCGACGCCCCCGACTTCCGCCTAGGCAACGACAGCCCCGCCATCGACGCGGGCCTGCCCGACGCCCCGCCCACCGACCTGCTGGGCACGTCCCGTCCACAAGGCGATGCCGTCGACCTGGGCGCTTACGAACGCTGAACCGTCACCTGTTGCCAGTTCCCTTTTTTCTGTTCCCTTTTCACTGCTTTCTGTTCCCTGTCAGCGCTGATCGACCGACCCTCACACACGCCGGCCTACGTCTCTCAACCCACTTGCCCGCGGATCCCGTCTGACCACCCCTCACGGCCCACACAAGGCCCCGGAGCTTTCTCATGTCCATGAAAATCAAGAAGAGCAGTGAGCCGTTTTCTCATCACTTTGTGCCTGCTCGGCTGGAACCGCTGGAGACGCGCCAGCTGCTTGCGGCGTGGTTCGTCAATCAGTCGGCGAGCAATGACAGCGACGCAAACCCCGGCACGTCCGCCCAGCCGTTCAGCACGATCCAGCGGGGCATCGACGCGGCCGGCAGCGGCGACGTGGTGTACGTCGGCGCTGGCGAGTACTCGCCAGCCGAGGGAGACACGATCCGCATCTTCAACAAGAGCAACCTGCGGATCGAGGCACTGTCCGGGACCCGGCCGCTGGTGCGCGGCGCTCGCAACGGTTGGGCCGTCTTCCGCGTCGGCGAGAACGGCAACACCACCAAAGCGTCGTCCCACATCGAGATCAAGGGCTTCGAGATCGCGCCGTACAAGCACCTGGGCGACCCGACGACGGGCAGGGACAACACGACCAGCCCGGCGCTTCAGCCCGGCCAGCAGCCCGAGTCCCAAGGCCGACCCATCAACGAGGGCCACCGCTACGCCTCCGGCATCGACATCCTCGGCGGCTCGCACCACATCACTATCACCAACAACATCATCCGCGACATGCCCGCCTCTGCCATCGGCACTGGCGGCACCGTGTGGACCGACGGCCCCGGCGGTGTCCGGCAGGACGGCTCGCCCATCAACGACGGCACCGACTACATCACCATCCAGGGCAACCTGCTGTACAACAATCTGAAGTATGCCCCCTGGCAACACTCCGCCATCTCCCTCTATGGCCAGATGAACACCAACTCCGCCGATGGCGGCTGGCACAATGTCATTCAACGCAACATCATCCACAGCAATACCGGCGAGTACCTCTGGGGCAACAACCCGCCGTTCGCTCACTGGTTCCCGCGAACCCTCGACCCCTTCGGGCAACAGGAGTACACCGACTCCAACGGCATCATCATCGACCTGGGCGGCTCCACACAGCCACGCACGCTCATCGAGAACAACTTGATCTACAACAACGGCGGACGCGGCATCCATGTCTTCAAGAGCGACAACGTCACCGCCCTCAACAACACCCGCTACAAGAACGGCACGATCGACCCCGGCGCGCCCAACCAGCTCAACACCTACTTTGGCCAGCCCGCCGAACTCTCCGCAGGCGTCGCCAACAATGTGACCTACGCAAACAACCTCGTCTACGGCCGGGGCGACCGACCCCTCAGCGATGCTTTCACCTTTGGTCAGTTCCCCGCCAACACCAACATCGTCTTTGACTCCAACCAGTACTTCCATGACAAGTCTCCCTCGGCCAACACGTCGTGGGTCAACGGTATCAACGACATCTTCGGTGACCCCAAGTTCGCCAACGCCAGTCACGCCGACTTCCGACGCATGGCCGGCGGGGTCGGCATCGACCAAGGCAACAAGACCCTCGGTCGATACGCATGGAGCGACTTCAACAACGTCGATCGCTTCAACGGCGGGCCCGTCGACCCCGGCGCTTACGAGTTCGTCAAGCCCGTCAGCAACGACGGTACCGCCTACGGGTCCGGCCCGGCCGTCATCGGCTCGAGCGGCGGAGTCATCTACGCCGAACGCTTCAACAACGGCGGGCAAGGCGTCGCCTACAACGACACCGATCCCCAGAACCGCGGAGGACTCTTCCGTACCGAACGCGTCGACATCGGCTCCCGAAGCTCAAACGACTTCGTCATCGGATGGACCGCCAGCGGCGAATGGCTCAAATACACCCTCAATGTCACCGTCGGCGGCCTGTACAACTTCAACTTCATCACCAGCGGCATAGGCAACGGCTTGCTGCAACTCGAGCTGGACGGTTCCAACCTCGGCCCGGCAACGTCGATCGCAAACACCGGCAATTGGAACAACTACCAGTCACGGACCGGGCCCGCCAACGTCTACATCTCACCGGGCCAGCACGTCCTGCGCGTCATCATCAACAAAGCCGGCTTCAACCTCGACCTCATCCAGATCCTGCGATCGACCGCCACCAACCTCGTCGCCAACGGCAACTTCTCCAACGGCGGAGACGGCTGGAACCGCTGGGGCACGAACTGGAACTTCAGCTCAGGTGCCGCCACCTCCAACCAGCTCCCAGCGACCGCCAACTTCTGGGACGTCGGCATGGCACGCAGCATCACGCTGGCCCCCAATCGTCACTACAGACTCGTCTTCAAGGCCCGATCGCTCGGTGCAGACCGTTCTATGATCGCCAGCGTCAGTGGTGCGGCGGCAGCGACCTCCACCAGCCTCTGGAACGACACCATCCAACTGAAAGTCGCGTACCGAAACTACAGCCTGGACTTCATCACGATGAGCGATGTCAACAACATCGAAGTCAAGTTCTTCTTCGGACAGCCCGGCACCGCACCGGGCGTACAAATCGATGATGTGAGCCTAGTGGCGATCTGACACACCGCCCCCCGTCACGCCAGATCGTGCGGCGGGGGCTTGGACCTTATCCAGAGCCAACAGTGTTGCGTGTATGACCCACCCCTCGGGGCCAACCGCCCGATCTGCGTCGTGCTCCAGTGATCCAGTGATCCAGTGATCCATCGACAACTGAAGCACCCTCGGCAATCACGCGGTCAACCTCACCGACGACGGCCAAGGTGTTTGGATCGACCACTTCGGCGGATTGACTCACTGAACGTAAACCGCTGCTCACTGGCAAACATGCTCGGGCCGTCGTACGCTTCGCGTTGCGTACGTTGGCCCGGTTCATCTCGTCTGTCAGGAGTCGTTCATGTCGCAGGACACCATGCAGTCCGCGTTGCAGGAAAACCGTCGTTTCGCACCGCCCGCCGAGTTCGCCAGCCGTGCGCTCATCGGGTCGATGGAGCATTACAACGCGGTGTACCAGCGATCGATCGATCAGCCCGAGGCGTTCTGGGCCGACGTCGCTGAGGACCTGCACTGGTTCAGGCGCTGGGACAAGGTTGTTGACTACAAGCCGGGCTCGATGCACGACGCGAGGTGGTTCACCAACGCTCGCTGCAACCTTTCGTACAACTGCCTGGACCGTCAGATCGACGCGGGGCTGGGCGAGCAGACCGCGATCGTGTGGGAGGCCGAGCCGATGACCAGCGACGGCCGGCCGGTCGTCGAGCACTGGAGCTACGCGAAGCTTCACCGCGAGGTCTGCAAGTGCGCCAACATGCTCAAGTCGCTGGGCGTGAAGAAGGGCGACGTGGTCACGATCTACATGGGCATGGTGCCGCAGCTCGCGGTGGCCATGCTCGCCTGTGCGCGCCTCGGGGCGCCGCACTCGATCGTCTTCGGCGGGTTCTCCGCCACCGCCATCAAGGACCGCGTCGAGGACGGCAAGTCTCGCGTGCTGCTCACCTGCGACGGCTCGTGGCGACGCGGCTCGGTCGTGCCCCTCAAGGCAAATGTCGATGAAGCGCTGACGATGACACGCCGCATCGAGAAGGTCGTCGTCGTCGAGCGCTGCAAGAACGACATCGCCATGCAACCCGGCCGAGACCTGTGGTGGCACGACGCGATGCAGGACGCATCGCCCGATTGCCCCGCCGAGGAACTCGACTCCGAAGACCTCGCGTTCATCCTCTATACCTCCGGCTCCACCGGCCGGCCCAAAGGCATCATGCACACCACCGGCGGATACGCCGTGTACACCTACATGACCGCGAAGCTGACGTTCGACCTGAAGGGGCCAAAGGGTCAAGGGGCCAAGGGGCCCAGTGAAAACACGCCCAAGTGGCTCCAAGCCGCTGGCTTCACTGCTCCGGCTGCTCCATACTCGGCCCCCGGGCCCCTGGGCCCCTCGGCCCCTTCCCCTGAACTTTTCTGGTGCACCGCCGACGTCGGATGGATCACCGGCCACTCCTACATCATCTACGGCCTGCTGCCCAACCGTGTCCCCACGCTCATGTACGAAGGCGCACCCGACGCACCCGCCAAAGACCGCTTCTGGGACATCATCGAGCGCCACAAAGTCACCGTCTTCTACACCGCGCCCACCGCCATCCGCGCGTTCATGAAGTGGGGCACCGAGCACGTCCAGAAACACGACCTCTCGTCCCTCCGCGTCCTGGGCACCGTCGGCGAACCCATCAACCCCGAAGCGTGGGTCTGGTACCACGAGACCATCGGCAACCAGCGCTGCCCCATCGTCGATACCTGGTGGCAAACAGAGACCGGCGGGCACATGCTCACCCCCCTGCCCGGTGCCACCACCACAACCCCCGGCTCGTGCTGCAAACCCATGCTCGGCATCGACGCGGCTATCGTCAACAGCGACGGCCAACCCGTCGGCACCAACGAGGGCGGCATCCTCGTGATCCGAAAGCCCTGGCCCGCGATGCTCCGCGGCATCTACGGCGACCGCGAACGCTTCCTCGACACCTACTGGTCCAAGATCCCGGGCATGTACTGCCCCGCCGACGGCGCACGCAAAGACCACGACGGCAACTTCTGGATCATGGGCCGTATCGACGACGTCATTGTCGTCGCCGGCCACAACCTGGGCACGATGGAGGTTGAGTCCGCGCTCGTCTCGCACCCCGCCGTCGCCGAGGCCGCCGTCGTCGGTTTCCCGCACGACATCAAGGGCACGGGCGTCGCCGCCTTCGTCATCCTCCGCGACGCCGTCCCTACAGGTGACGCGGCCGACAAGCTCCGCAAGGCCATCACCGCACACGTCGCCAAGGAACTGGGCCCCATCGCCAAGCCCGACCAGCTCCGCTTCACCGAGGCACTGCCCAAGACCCGCTCGGGCAAGATCATGCGACGCCTGCTCCGCGACGTCGCCGCCGGCGTCGAGATCAAGGGCGACGTGACCACCCTCGAAGACCGCGGCATCGTCGAAAAGCTCATGAAGTCGAGCGGGTAAACAATCACCCCTACGAGCCGCGACCGTCAGGGAGCGGGGCCCCTCCCAAAAGACTCTCGCATGGACTTCAAGCACCTCGGCTGCATGCCCCGCTCCCTCACGGTCGCGGCTCGTATGGGCAACTCGCAAGTACGAGCCGCGACCGTCAGGGAGCGGGGCCGTGTGTCGGTTCAGCGATGACAAAACACGCAAGCGGCGTTCGAGCACGCCTGCGCTCCGGCGAGTCGCAGGACGAGTCACCTGCCCCGCTCCCTCACGGTCGCGGCTCGTTGTCGTGTCGCTTACGCCGGCACGAGGAAGCCGAAGTGCAGCTCCGCGTGTCGGCAATTGAGCTGCTCCCACTGCTGCTTGTTCATCTTGCCAAACAGCGCGTGACGCGGCACCGTCGGCCCGGCGTTGAACGTCGCCACCGCAGACCTCACCCGCCCCATCGCACGCTCCAGTGTGACCTGCTCGCCGGGCAGGAAGTGCTTCATCACGTTCGCAGGCGGCTTGAAGCCCGGTGTGATCGGACGCTTCAAAATCAGCGGCCGGAGCATCGGCCCAAACAGCTTTAACGGCAGCGGCGCCTTGAACCCGGCCGGGAACCCCTTGAAACCAAACTCGATACCCATCGCCACGTGGTCGATGTTCTGCGCCACCGACCAGTTGCCCAGCGACTTCACCGGGCCCGCGCTCACGAGCGCTTCGATGTCCGCCAGCGCTTCGCTCAGCGTGTTGAAACGCAGTGTCCGGCGACCCTCGATGTGTTTGGTGTTCTTCATGTGTGTGGTCTTTCAATGCGGCAACGGCGACATCGCGTGCTCCAGCGCCTGCGAGAGGTCTGCGAGGATGTCCTCGATGTCTTCCAAACCCGTCGAGACACGGATATATTCCGGGACGACGCCGGTGTCCATCTGTTCTTTCTGCGAGAGCTGCGAGTGCGTCGTGCTGGCGGGGTGGATCACCAGCGTCTTGGCGTCGCCGATGTTCGCCAGGTGCGAGCAGAGGGTGCAGTGGTTGATGAACTTCTTGCCCGCTTCCATGCCGCCCTTGATGCCAAAGCCCAGGATCGCGCCCGCGCCGTTTTGGAGGTAAGTCTTGACGTTGGCGTGGTCCTTGTGCGTGGGCAGGCCCGGATAGTTGACCCAGGCGACGGCCGGGTGCTGCTGGAGGAACTGCGCGACCTTCATCGCGTTCTCGCAGTGACGCGGCATGCGCAGGTGCAGCGTCTCCAGCCCCTGCAGGAAGAGGAACGCGGCGAAGGGCGACATCGCCGCGCCCGTGTCGCGGAGCCAGTGCGTGCGGATGTGCACGTTGAACGCGATGTTGCCGAAGGGCTTGAGGTGCTCGGTGAAGACCGCGCCGTGGTAGCTGGGCGAGGGGCCGCAGAACTGCGGCCATTTGTCCGGCTGGTCGGCCCACTTGAAGTTGCCCGAGTCGACAATCGCCCCGCCGATGTGCGTGCCGTGCCCGCCGATGAACTTGGTTGTTGAGTAGATGTTGATGTCGATGCCGTGCTCGAAGGTCCGCAGCAGCATCGGCGTCATCACCGTGTTGTCGCACAAGAGCGGCAGCCGGCCGTGCGGCGCGCTGTGGGCCGCGTCGGCGATGGCCTTGAAGTTCGGCACGTCCCACTTGGGGTTGCCCAGCGACTCCATGTAGACAAACCGCGTGTTCTTGTCGACGAGCGTGTGGATCTGCTCGGGGTGCGCGGGGTCGAAGAACCGCACCTCGATGCCCGCCTGCTTGAAGGTCTGCGCAAACAGCGTCCACGTCCCGCCGTACAGCGAGGTCGAGCTGATGAAGTTTTGACCCGCGTGCGCCAGCGTCATGCACGCCGCGGTGATCGCCGCCTGCCCCGACGCGAAGCACAGGCCCGTCACCCCGCCGTCGAGCGCGGCGAGGCGTTTCTCCAGCACATCGACCGTGGGGTTCATCAGCCGGCTGTAGATGTTGCCGAACTCCTGCAGGCCGAACAGCCGGGCCGCGTGCTCGGTGTCGTCGAAGACGTAGCTGGTCGTCGCGTAGATCGGGACGGCCCGCGACTTGGTCGTGGGGTCGGGCTCCTGACCGCCGTGCAGCGCGAGGGTGCCGAGTCGGTACGCGGGGTTGTCGGGCATCGGAGGACTCCTCAAAGGGGTCCGCGATGGTAGCAGCGTTGCCGGGGGGTGTGCGGGGGCAGGGGGCCGCAAGCCCCCCGAGCCTCGGGGAACTCAAGAGGTTGAACTGCGACCACTTGCGGGGGTCGATCGTGAGCAGCGTCGTCGCGGCCTTACGCCTGGTTTCGAAGCTCGCTCTCTCGTCGTCCAACAACGCCGCCAGCGTGCGTACCGCCTTGCAACGCAGCAACGACACGAGCCGTTCACGCAGCAGCGCATCGAGCGTCTCCAGCATCTCGGGCGTCAGGTTGTCTTGGATCGACTCGGGCATATGGGCCTCCACCTATCCACGACAAGGCCCGTTTTGTGCGCGCAATCACGTCGCCGACCAACGCTAAGCCGAGCAACACCACGGAGATAAAAATCTTGCGGATGCACAAAATGCAGTT
>DAIOEG010000050.1:0-10897 GCA_036746415.1 Phycisphaera sp.
GCTTGCGCTCGTGGTGCCGATCGCAGTGCTCGTGTGGACGGGGCAACGACCCGACACCACGGCAACGACGCAAGCAGCGACGGCCACGCGAGAGGTCGCGGCTGAGCTGGTGTCCAAATCAACACTCGTGCAGGACATGGCAGACGCGGCGACAGCGGAGGCGGCGTCGCTGCTGGAGACGCTCCGATCGGCGTGGTCGGCTCAGGTGGAATCGGTGAAGGCGTGGTGGTCGGCGCTCGAGGGCGGCACGCGCTCGGTCGTGGTTGGCGGGGCGATGGTGGGCGGGTTTGTCGGGCTGATGCTGGGGATGGTGTTGCCGGGGCCGGCGGCGGCACTGCAGACGGCGTTGGCGGGCGCGGTGCTGATGTTCTTCGCGGGTCGGGTGCTGCTCGTTCACTACGTCGGCGTGGGCGAGACGGCGTTTCCCGCGACGGCCCGTGGGGTTTTGATCTCGGTGGGTCTGATAACGCTGATCGGTGCGCTGCTCCAATGGACGGTTCTGCGCAAGGATGACGATAGAAGACGTTGACACGCGCGGCTCTTGTCGCGCGTGACAGGAGCCCCCATGCAAACGATCTTCAACACCACGCTTCTGCTGGCACAGCAGGCCGCGCCCGTCGCAACTGAAGTCGCCGTCCGCACCCCCGGGAACCCCGCGGGGCACACGGTGGTGAAAGAGACGCGTCACCTGTTCGACACGGTGACGAGCATCTTCAGCCGAGGCGATGCGCTGGCGACACCGGACCACCTCTTGCCGGCGCTGCAGCAGCTGGGCATCGTGTGGGCTGCGATCTTCATCATCGTAGGCGTCCTGTGCATGATCAACGGGTACCGGTGGTACAAGCTGGCGACGGTGCTGACGGCGATGCTGCTTGGGATGTTCGCGGGCTATGCGCTGGGGGTGCAGATCAAAGCACCGTTCATCGTGGCGGGCTGCGTCGGTGCGCTGCTGGCGGTGGTGGCGTTCCCGCTGATGAAATACATGGTGGCAGCGCTGGGCGGGTTGGCGGGCGCGTTTGCGGGAGCGAACCTGTGGGCGGGCGTGTCGGCTGCTGTGAATCAGGTCGCGTCCGAGGGCGGGCCGGCTCGGCAACTCATGTCGCCCGATGCGTTCTGGGCTGGCGCGTTTGTGGGGCTGGTGCTGTGCGGCATGCTGGCGTTTGTGCTTTGGAAGCTGTCGATCGTGCTGTTCACCAGTGTGAGCGGCTCGACGATCGCGGTGATCGGCGCGATCGCGCTCCTGCTCAGTGTGGACGGCTGGAACGCCGCAGTGGTCGAAGGCCTGTCCGCCAACCGCGTGATCGTGCCGCTGCTGGTGTTCGTGCCCGCGGCGATCGGGCTGATCTGGCAACAGGTCTACGGCGGCGACGCCGAGCCGGTGCCCGCGAAGTAAACCGAGCTTGATGCTTGGACATCAGCGATGAGGTCGCGCTTTGACCAACGCGTCTCGCACGACCGGCGATTGAACTCGCCGATCACACCACCAATAGATTCGGCACAGGACTTCAGTTCACATCACCGGGCAGTGAGCTGCTGACGTCGCGCATGAACTTGGGTAGAAACTGTAACAGCCCCGCGAAGGTGCGGACGCTGTTGAGCATGTGGCCGATGAGGATGTCGGTGGTCTTCTCTTCGCCGTGCCTTGCTTCGCGCTGGGTGGTGACGAAGTAGCGTTGTTCGACGCGTCGCCAGTCTTGCCAGAGCGTCTTGTAGATGTTGGCGGTCTCATCGCCCGTGAGCAGCGGCGAGAGGCGGACGCCGCCTGACATGATGCGGTCCAGCGGCGGCTCGAGCAGCGCGAGGTGCTGGGCGTAGCGTTGACGCCAGCTCGACGCGGGGTCGGTGCAGACCTGATGGAAGATGTGGACCGGCGCCTGCGTCGGCTGACGCGCGAGGAAGTTGCGGTAATTCTCGTTGCCCAGGCGACGCTTGACGGCGGCGAGCGCGGTGAGCCGGTTGGGTTCGGCCGACTCCTTCGAGCCGTCAAGCAGCCAGCGCAGATCCTCTTCAAGAAGTTGCAGCGCGGCGAACGCCTGATTCGAGACGTGGTGCGGCAGCTCTTCGGGCGTGCGCTGCGCACTCGTGCGGTCGTCGTCGTTCATCGCCCGCACGCCTTGGTAGTCGATGACCATCGCGGTGATGTTGTCGGGGCCGCCGGCCTCGTTGGCGTGGTCGATGAGCGCATCGACGGCGGACTGCGGGTCGTTGTACGTGTTGAGTAGGCGCTCGACACACTCATCGGTGAGCGGGTCGGTCACGCCGTCGCTGCATAACAGCAAACGGTCCTCGGGCAGCAGCGGCAGCACGCCGACCGACGGCTTGATGGGCTTGTGCTGGCCGACGTACTTCATGAGCAGGCGCTTCTCGCCAGCGTCGATGAGGTCGCCGTCGTCGGCCCGCTTGAACTGCTGGCGCTTGGCGACGTGGTCCTGCGTCAACGGCGTGAGCTTTCCCATGCGCAGCAGGTAAGCGCGCGAGTCACCCGCGTTCACCAGGTAGACGCAGCGCGTGTCGATCAGCGCCCCGACGATCGTGCAGCCAAGCCCAGACAACGCCTTGACCTCTTCGGACTGCGCGTGCAGCTGCGTGGAGAGCGTGATGACGGCGTCGGCGAGGATGAGCTTGATGATGTCTTCGGTGAGCCGGTTGTATCGGCGGGCGCTTCGTCGGACGAGGTGGCCCAGGCCGTGCGAGATGATCTGTGACGCGGCCTCCCCCGAGGGCTGCCCGCCGATGCCGTCGCAGACGACAAATAAGCCCGTGCGCGGGTCGCACGAGAAGGCGTCTTCGTTGGCGAGTCGCTTTCGTCCCACGTCGGTGCGGGCCGCGTGTCGGAGGTGTGGGAGGTAGGCCGTCATGCGAGCGTCGCATGATAATGCGGGGCGTGTTGCTTAGCCCGTCGCGGGGTCGTGCTCGTGGCCGCAGGACCAGCAGACCTCGAAGTTACCGGGGTTCTCCTCGCGGCACTGGGCACAACGCCAAGGGTCGCGCTCCAGCAGCTCGACCGCGGGCGGCAACGGCTCGTCGTGTCGCCATCGCCTGATCAGATCGACGGCCTCGAAGTATTGATCGCGCATCACGCCAAGTGCCGCCGACTCATTGGGCACCATGCCCGGGTGGCTCAAGAGCGCCAGCGGGCCGTGCTGCTCGACGTAGGTGATGCGGTACGCCTGCAGCAGCTCGATGATGTCGCGCTCGGCCCGGACGAGCGCACCATCAGCGACGAGCGTGGGCATGTCGCCCGTGGGGATGTACGCCTCCAACGAAAACCCGGCTCCGCACTCGGGGCACGCGTGGCTCATCAGCCCCGCGAGCGGGTAGCCGCAGCCCATGCACGCCAGTCCAAGGTCCGGCACGGGCAACGCATCAACGTCGATCCAGCTCATCGCATCAGCGTATCGCAACCGCGCGACGCACCGAGGTAGCCCGACAAATCGCCGCCCTGCGCAAGCGTCTGAGAGAACGGCCAGAGTGACGCATCGTCCGCCGTTGCGATCCCCAGCGCATCGGTCACCGCATCCACCAGCGCAGGCAGCCCCGCGCCCGAGTCGGCGCTGATGGGCACGACCGGGTGCGGGCCGATCGCAAGCGTTGCGGCGTCGCGCATGCGCTGCGGCGTGTCGCACTTGTTGACGACGTGCACGTCCGGCGAGCGCGGCAGGTCTTCGCCGCCCAGCCAGTCGTGCTCGAAGTCGCGCATCGCTACCAGCACGTCGGCCGAGCGCATCACGGTGCGTGCCGCCGTGATCGCGGCGCGTTCGGCAGGGTCATCGGTCGTGCGCAAACCCGGCGTGTCCAGCCAGCGCACCGCGACAAACGAGCCGCGCCACGGCAACTCGACAAACCCCCCCACCCAGTCGCGCGTCGTCCCCGGCAAGTCGGCGACCAGCGCGACGGAACGGCCTGACACCGCGTTGAGCAGCGTCGACTTGCCCACGTTGGGCCGGCCGACGACGACCACCGTTGCCGGCGTGAGCAGACGGTCCCACGGGTGCGCCTCGTTCGACGTTTCAAGCGCCCGGCGTCCCGACGCCTCCCACGCGGCTCGCCAGCGCGCCGGCTGCGCGAGCAGCCGATCAATCGCCGCGGGGCTGGCTGCACGTGCGATCGCCGACAGCATGTCCGCCTCGATCTCGCTGCGCGCCTCGGGGTAGAGTTGCAATGCAGCTGGCTCGTGTTGCACCGTCATCCCCGCCGAGGCGCACGCCTCGACGATGCGCTGCACCACACGCGGCCCGCCGTGTGGCATGAGTTGCCACGTCGTCGCCGTCACACGAGCGAGCACCGCATCATCAATCCCCGGCACCTTCACCAGCGACACCCTGCCGACGCCGAGCGTCACCGCACGTTCCAGCACCGATGCCAGTGCGTTGGGCACGTCAGCGCCCACGAGCTGCAACACCGCGATCGCCCCGGGCCGGACCGCTGTTGTCACGGTGATGGATGCATCCATGTCGCTCTTTCAACGCGCGTCATCCGCGCGGGATCACACCGTCGGCGGCGTCGGTTCCATCGGTCGGCCGTTGGGGAAGTTCACCAGCAGCAGGCCAAACGCAACACCCGCCGCGATGATGCACGCTTGGTGGTCCGTCGTCATCGCCGAGAGGACGAGCGCCACGATTGCCGTCGCCTCGATCACCGCGAAGAGCGCGATGTTGCCCTTGACGTAAGCGGCGGGCGTGACGGAGAACCGTTCCCAGCCGGACTTGTAGCACTGCAACCGGAAGAAATACGCGCCGGGCAGGAGCATCATCAGCATGCCAAACGGGACGATCGCCGGCCGGATGGGCAGCGTCAGCGTCGGCTGCTGCCCTTTCATCAACAGCAGCATCGCCGCCGCCGTCACGACGATGCTCATGAGCATACCGGCCCAGATCACGCGGAGCGTGCGCGTCGCTGTGGCGCGGTCCATCATTGCAAGCGGCTTGCTCACTCGACACCGCCGGGCTCATCGCCTTCCTGAGCCCGCTGCAGCGCAACCTTGTACGTCAGCGCGATGCCCATGAGCGTCAGGTCGGGCACGAAGCGATCGACACGCTCGTCGTCTTTGAACAACACGGCCCCGTCCCCGCCCGTGGCGATCACGGTGGGGAACATGCCCGCGACCTCGGCGTACTGCTCGGTCAGCTCGTGCACCATGCCCCGCAGGCCGTGATACACGCCCACGCGCATCGCGTCGATGGTGTTGTGCCCGATGCGGTCGGCGGGCTTATCGAACTCGGTCTCGGGCAGCTGCGCGGTGCGTTGGTGGAGCGCGTCGAGCTGGAGCTGCGCGCCCGGCGCGATCGCCCCGCCGTGCAGCGTGCCCTGCCCATCGACGAAGTCCACGGTGATGGCGGTGCCCGCGTCGACCACGACGCACGCCTGTTGGAGCACGTCAAACGCCGCCGCCGCGTTGAGCAGCCGGTCCTCGCCGATGATCGCCTCGGGGTCGAGCTGCCGACCGATCGGCACGGGCAGGTCGCGCTCGATGCGCAGCGTGGTCCGCTGGAGCTTCTCTGCCACCAGCGTGGCGATGCGCTCGGCGATGGGCGGGTTCACGCTCGCCAGCACCACGCGTGCATCCTCGTGACTGCGCAGCGGCGTGAACGCGTGTTCGAGCGCCTCGGCCAGCGCGGCGGGGTCGCGGTTCTCCACCGTCGCCGTCTCCGCGAGCTCGCCCCCCACAAACGCACCGATCCGGGTCCGCGTGTTCCCCACGCTGATCGCAAGCAACGACACTGATTTCATAAGCAATGGTCCGTAAGCCCGCCGAACCGGTCGGGCGGGTTGCAATGTAACCCGATCCAACCCCCAGCGTGTGCCGCACCCCCGCCGTACCCCGCGCCCCATGCGCGCAGGAACACGCCCTCGCATCGGCCGGTTATCGCGACCCTCCCCACGCTCAACCCCCCCAGCCCGCACAACTTCCCCGCTTCACGCAACCCATTCACACATCCGCTCGAGAGTGATCCATTGAAAACTCCGAAGACATCGGTGGACCTTAAATGTGAAAATGGAGGTCTACACGGATCCGATCCACACGAGAGAAGGGGTTCCATCATGCAGCAACTGTCACTCAGCACACGTCAATCACTGGCCGCCCTGACCATCGCCCTCGTCGGCGGCGCGGGTCTCTCCGCCTCTGCCGAGCCCTATGTTCAGCGGTTCCAGGAGCCCTTCGGCAGGCAGCCCGTCTTCCACATGGCCGGCAACGCCACGGACACACACGCCCAGTTCGACCCCACGGGCGACGGCTGGCTCGCGTCGGTCGAGATGCCCGATGGCACCGTGCTCAAGCACTTCTACAAGCCCGTCGGTATCCACCGTTTGACCAGCGGCGGGGATATGGGACACAACCACCACATCGTCCAGCGCGGCATGCCTGACTCCGGTTTCGCCACGGCGCTCGGCCGGTTTTCCAACGATTCCTCCGATCACAACGTCACACAAGCCGACCTCATCGGCTTCCGCGACGCGCTCCAGACATCGCTGGCCGACACCAAGCTCACACACTACGTCGATGCCATCAACACCGACCCGCACTTCTCGTTCATCATCGAGTTCGAGCAGCCCCTAATGGACAACGATGACGGCCCCGATGAGTTCGGTGAGCTGCTCTACTTCGAGCGCGGCGCGGGCAACGGCAACTCCTGGCTCACCATCCAGGCCGTTGAACGCGACGGCACACCCCTGGGCCCGCCACTGGCCATCAGCCCCGATGAAACGGCGCAAACGGTCCCTGCGATTCAACTCACCCACGGCGACGCCAACTCCGCCCAACGCTTCGGGGCCGTCGCCATCGACCTCTCACGGCTAGGCGTCAGCGAGACCCGCTACCTCCGCGTCCGACACACCATTGACTCTGACCCCGGCTACCGCTCGGACATCCCCAGCGACAAGGCCCCCGACTTCAAGTTCCTCGCCATCATCACACACCCCGACCAGCTCAAAGAAGTCGTCGTCCCCGCAGAGCTCGACTCGATCGCCTACGACTAAGTCCTCCACCAGCACCACGCGAAATCGTGTCCCTGTGTCGCTGGCGAGCCCATTCGCCGATGCATGCAAACCGACCCGACACTGCCCGGCTGACGATCGGCATTCCCTGGGAGTAGACGCTGTGTTTCACGTTCCACAGCGCAGCGCCCGCAAGACGCAGTCACGCGCACAAGCGCCCGATCACGCTGCTGCTCATCGGAAAACACCGGGCAGGCGTTGACATTGAAACTAAACGCGGTACGAAGCAGAATCCGCGGTCTGCGCCTGCAGCGCCTGCTCGGCGTGGTCGCGGAAAGCGCTCAGGGCCCGGATGATGTCGATGACCGGGCGGTCCAGGACGGAAGCGATCTCCCAATCGCTCAGGCCGTCGGCGTAACGCATGAGCACGGCGTATCGGTCGGAGGTGCTCAGCGTGCCGAGCAGGTCTTTGAGTCGATTGGCATCCATGCCCATGATCGCATCTCCAGTGGGTGAAGCGCTGCTGCGTCCTGCGGCTTTGCCTCACACCACGAACCATACCAACAAAAAGTTGATAGTGAAGATGGGGTGAATCAAAGTGGAAAAAGCGTTGCGTGGTTTTGAAGCAAGCGGTGTGACACGAAAAAGCCGACGTCACTTGAGACGTCGGCTCGAGGTGTGATCGATTGCAGTCCACGACACTTGGGCCCACAAACCAAGAGCGTGTTTCACGCCCGACCTGACTTGTGTCGCTCATCGTGTCGTGGTGGTTGAACGTCTCTTAAGCAGCGACTTCCTTCTTGACCTGGGCGACCCATTCCTTCACGCGTTGGTCGGTGAGTTCGGGTTGGCAGTCGTCGTCGAGGGCGAGGCCGCAGAACTTGCCGTCGATGAGGGCTTTGGAGTCGGTGAAGTCGAAGGTGTCGGTGTTCATGAAGCCGATCTTGCCGGTGGCTCCGCGTTCGACCATCTTTTTGTAGACGATTCCGATGGCGTCCTGGAAGGTGTCGGGGTAGCCGCCCTGGTCGCCCATGCCGAAGAACGCGACTTTGACGCCGGTGAGGTCAATCGAGTCGAGCTGGTCGTAGACATCCTGCCAGTCGTACTGGATCTCGCCGACGTCCCAGGTGGGGATGCCGCAGACGAGCAGTTGGTAGTTGGGGAGGTCTTCGACGCTGTGCTGGGCGATGTCGTCGTAGAGTTCAAAGAAGCTCTCGCCGAAGGCGTCGCGGATCATCTCGGCGGCGGACTCGGTTTTTCCCGTGCAGGTGCCGTACAACAACGCAGCTTTCATCCGTGTGGTCCTCGTTAGCGTGAACTGGCAGTCATGTCCCGGCGGGCGTCTCCCGTGGGCTGTAAAGATTAGAGGCATGCAACACCGCGGGCAAACGGCACGTTGCTGCGTAAGATCAGAGCATGATCCAGCGTTCAATCACGATGCGGTTTTCGTCGGCGCTCAGCGACCTGGAAGGCACGCTCGACGCGGCCCGGGCGGTCTCGGCCGGGCTTGCGGAGAAGCTGCGGGATGAACCTGCGGACCTGCTGGTGGTGTTTGGGACAGCGGCGCACCTGGTGGAGTTTGAGGGCGCGGTGGAGTTGCTCCGTCGATCGGTGCGGGCGGCGGTAGTGCTCGCGTGCTCGGCGGAGGGTGTGTGCGGGGTGGGGCGAGAGCTGGAGCGTCAGCCGGGGCTGAGCGCGTGGGCGGCGACGCTGGGCGGCGCGTTGGTGGAGCCGGTGGACTTCCGGTCGTTGAACGCGTCGGAGGGTCTGTCGTCTCCGGAGGTGTTGCGGGCATCGCTGCTGGGCGAGCGTTCGGAGCCGGCCCGGGCGATGGTGCTGATGGCCGACCCGTTCAGCACGCCGATGGTGAAGCTGTTGCCGGCGCTTGGCGCGGCGCTGCCGGGCGTGCCGGTGGTGGGCGGGATGGCGAGCGCATCGGATCGGCCGGGCGGGAACCGGTTGTTTAATGGTGAGCGTTGGACGGATCGCGGCGCGGTGGGTGTGATGCTGCGCGGCGACGTGGACGTGCAGACGGTGGTGAGTCAGGGCTGCTCGGCGATCGGTCGGCCGATGGTGATTACGAAGGCGCACCGCAACGTCGTGCAGGAGCTGGGCGGCGTGAACGCGCTCGAGGCCGTGCGCGCGATGGTGCGCTCGTTGCCCAAGGCGACGCAGGAGCAGCTGCGACAGACGCCCCTGCTCGCGGGGCTTGTGGTGGACGAATACAAACCGCGCTTCGGTCGGGGCGACTTTGTGATGCGTCAGCTCGTCGTGGCCAACGCGGATGCAGGCACGCTGGCGATCGGCGACCCGGGCATCCGCGTCGGGCAGACCGTCCAGTTCCACCTCCGCGATGCGCAGACAGCCCGCAGTGATCTGGAAATGCTGCTGTCGGCGCAGTCGCTGCACGGCCCGCCGGCGGGAGCGCTGTTGTTCACCTGCAACGGTCGGGGCACGCGGATGTTCGACGAGCCCGACACCGACGCGGGCATGATCCGCCGTGTGCTGGGCGACGTGCCGATGGCTGGCATGTTTGCCGCCGGCGAGATCGGCCCGCTGGGCACGCACAACTTCCTGCACGGCCAGACCGCGAGCATCCTCGCGCTGCGGCCGGTTGGCCACAGTGCGTCCGATGCATCGGGCGATGCTGCGAAAGTCGCTTAAATGATTCACTCTTTTGCGGGATTGTGCGTCCGATCTGCGGTTATCCATGAAGTGAGGGCAAGATCGCGACGACGTTGCTCGTGTGCCCGGTGTAACGGGCACGCAGGGGAACGTTGCAGCCATGCCGGTGATCCTGATCGCAGACCGAACCCTTCGCGGGCCTCAACCGCTCGCCGATGCGCTGCGCTCGCAGGACGATTGGGTGTTGCAGCACGTGGCTTGTCAGGACACGGCAATGGCCGAGGTCGCGTCGGGCGGGGTGGACTTATTGGTGTGTCACGAGCAGCTGGACGACGGGCCGGGCTTGGCGCTGCTGCAAGGCGCGCGCGAAGCGCATCGTGCTCTGCCCGTGTTGTGGGTGGCGAGTGAGGCGCGCATGGACCTCGCGGCGCAGGCGCTCGCACACGGCGCGGCGGGCTATGTCACACTCGGCACGCCCCACGACAAATTGCAGAGCACCGTGCGGTCGCTGCTCTTCGCCGCCGCCGCCAGCAGGCAGCAGGCCCGTGTGCTCGAGGCGCTCGTCTCCAGTGAGGCGTGCTTCTCGTTGGACAACGACCCTTCACTCGTGCCCCGGCTCATCGCGCGTTTTCAATCCAGCGCCGCGATGTTCGGCCTGTGCGACCAGGCCGACCGCACACGCATGGGCATCGCCCTCGAAGAAGCGCTCTCCAACGCGATCTATCACGGCAACCTCGAGGTCTGCTCCAAGCTCCGCGACACCGACATCAAGCATTACTACGCGCATGCACAGCTGCGCCGCTCGCAACCGCTCTACAGCGACCGCAAGGTCCATATCACCGAGCGTGTGAACCGCGACGAGATCGCCTTCACGATCCGCGACGAAGGCCCGGGCTTTGATGTCCGATCGCTGCCTGACCCGAACGACCCCGAGTCAATCATGAAGGCCTCGGGCCGTGGCATCCTGCTGATGCGCGCGTTCATGGACCACGTGTACTACAACACCAGGGGCAACGAGGTCACGCTGATCAAGCTGCGCTCGACCGCTCGCAACATCGACAGCGATGCAGATGCTCACGGCGAAGATGACACACCAGCGCAACGCACCGCCGCATGACACGACACCGATGCACAACAAAGAAGCCCGCGGTCATTAACCGTGGGCTTCTGTCGTTTTGCATTGCAAGGGGGCAACGACTTCAGGCCGTGCGGAACACCGGCTCATCCCCCTCGCCCTCGTGGTCGCCCGCGTCCATGACGCCCTCGTCCTCGCCCTCATCCGTGCGGCGCAGCTGCGGATACGCATCACTGTCGGGCGACATCGCCTCGTAGCGAT
>DAIOEG010000051.1:0-10705 GCA_036746415.1 Phycisphaera sp.
GCTCAGCAAGCGCGAGATGGAATCGCGCTACGCGATCTACACCGAGCAGTACGTCTTGACCGTCAACGTCGAGCTGAATCTTTGCCGTGAGATGGCCCAGACCATCATTCTGCCCGCGTGCTACAAGTACCAGCGTGAGCTGGCCGAAACGCTCGAAGCGCTGCAGGACGTCGAGATCAAGACCGGCAACAAGACGCTGAAAAAGGTCTGCGCCCTGGTGAGCAAGTTCGAGGACGCGATCGAGGCGCTCGACGAATGCAAGAGCAAGCTCGCCGGCGACGCGCACGGCGGCGGCTTCGGCCAGCACGAGGCCGAGTTCTGCAAGGACACCGTCCTGCCCGCGATGCTCGCCACCCGGAAGATCGCTGACGAGCTCGAGTCGCTCCTCCCCGATGACCTCTGGCCGCTGCCGACGTACGAAGAGATGCTCTTCATCAAGTAAGACAACACCCAACTCCACACACAAAAGCCCCCGCACCCACGGGGGTTTTTTCATGCCCTCACACACGGCACCCACGCCGACGCTGAGCCCCTTCCGGGGGCGAAGCGTCTGGTGGCGACCCGTCAACGTCCAAATGTCAAACGTCGAATGTCAAGAGTGATAAGCGGACGCCTCGTACTTGACTCCCGACCTTCGACCCCTCCTCCCCCATCCTTTATCATCGGCTTATGACTCTTACCGCCACCGCCCCTCACATCGCCCGCATCGAGTGTTGGCCAGCGCCTCACGAGATCGACCCGCGCGCCGCCGCCACGTTGCGCGCCGCCCGCGCCTCCTTGCCCGGGGTCCATCACGTCGCAACTGCAAACGTGTTTCTCATCGAGTCCATGCTTGAGACGCAAGACCTGCAGCGGGTCGCGCACGAGTTACTCACCGACCCGATCACGCAGTCGCCGCACACCGGCATCCGCCCCGCGCAAGACCACGGCAACCACACAGTCACCACGATCGAGGTCCACTACCTCCCCGGCGTCATGGACCCTGTTGCCGACTCGACTCAGGCGGCGCTTGCCGAGATGTTCGCCCATGCCGACCACCCGACTCCGCAGGTCCGCACCGCCCTGCGTTACGACTTCACGCACGACCCCACCGTGACCGCCGAGGACCTCCGCGTCTTCGGCGAGCAACACCTCTCCAACCCCGTCATCCAGCAGACCCACACCCATCCGTACTTCCCCGACACCTTCCTCCGCGGCACGCCCTACAAGCTGCAACTCAAGCACATCAACATCACCACACTCGACGACCAGGGCCTGACCCGCCTCTCTCGCGACGGCCACCTCTTCCTCTCGCTCCACGAGATGAAGTCCATCCAGGCCTACTACCAGTCCGCGCATCGTGAGCCCACCGACATCGAGCTCGAGACCTTCGCCCAGACGTGGTCCGAGCACTGCGTCCACAAGACCCTCAAGAGCACCGTCACTTACACAGGCCCCGCCGCCGAAGCGCAGCAACACCTCACACGCCCGCACCACACATTAAACGACGACGGCTCGGTCACGATCCAAAACCTGCTCAAGGCCACCGTCGCCGCCGCCACTTTCAAGCTCCGTGAAGAGCCCGACATCGCGCCTTGGCTTGTCAGCGTCTTCGACGACAACGCCGGCATCATCAAGCTCGACGACACGCACGGCATCGCCATCAAAGTCGAAACCCACAACCACCCCTCCGCCCTCGAGCCCTACGGCGGCGCCGCCACCGGCGCGGGTGGGTGCATCCGCGACATCATCGGAACGGGCCTCGCCGCCAAGCCCATCGCCAACACCGATGTCTTCTGCGTCGCGCCGCCCACGCTTGCGAAACAACAACTGCCCAAGGGCGTGCTGCACCCCAGACGCACCCTCACCCGCGTCGTCGACGGCGTCCGCGACTACGGCAACCGCATGGGCATCCCCACCGTCAACGGGGCCGTCGCCTTCCACGACGACTACGTCGCCAACCCGCTGGTCTTCTGCGGATGCGTCGGCATCATCCCCCTGGACAAGTGCTTCGGCAAAGCAAAGCCCGGCGACCACATCGTCGCGCTCGGCGGACGCACCGGACGCGACGGCATCCACGGTGCCACCTTCAGCTCCGCAGAACTGACCGACACACACGCCGACGAGTTCTCACACGCCGTCCAGATCGGCAATGCCATCACCGAGAAAAAACTCCTCGACGTCATCCTCCAAGCCAGAGACCACCACCAAGGCACGCTCTTCACCGCCATCACCGACTGCGGCGCAGGCGGCTTCTCCTCCGCCATCGGCGAGATGGGCGAGAAGACCGGCGCACACGTCCAGCTCGACGCCATCCCCACCAAGTACGACGGCCTGTCCTACACCGAACTGTGGATCAGCGAAGCGCAAGAGCGCATGATCCTCGCCGTCCCCGAAGCGTCACTGCAAACCTTCCGACAACTCTGCAACAACGAAGACGTCGAACTCTCCGTGCTCGGGACCTTCGGCCTCGAACGCGACGGCGACCCGCTCCTGCGTCTGTCCTACCAAGGCACGCAGGTCGGCGAGCTGTCGATGCACCTGCTCCACGGCAGCATCCCCATGCCCACCCGCAACGCGACCTGGCAACCCGCCGCCCCCGCGCTGCTCCCGCCCGCCGACACGCTCGACCTCGAACACACCCTCACGCAACTCCTCGCCCACCCCAACCTCGCCAGCAAGCACTGGATCATCCGCCAGTACGACCACGAGGTGCAGGGCGGCAGCGTGGTCAAACCACTCACCGGCCCCAAGCAGGACGGCCCCAGCGATGCCGCCGTCCTCCGACCCAAACTGAGCAGCAACACCGCCATCGCCATCGCCTGCGGACTTGCGCCGTGGCTCAGTGAAAAGACGCCCGGAGGCGACTCGTATCAAGCCACGCTGCACGCGATCGACGAGGCCGTGCGCAACGCCGTCTGCGTCGGAGCCGACCCCGCACGCATCGCCATCCTTGACAACTTCTGCTGGCCCTCCTGCAACGACCCTGTCAATATGGGCTCGCTCGTCCGCGCCGCGCACGCCTGCTACGACGGTGCGATCGCCTACCGCACGCCCTTCGTCTCCGGCAAGGACTCGCTCCACAACCAGTTCACCACCGAAGACGGCAAGCTCATCACCATCCCCGCCACCCTGCTCGTCACAGCGCTGGGCATCGTCCACGACGCCAACCACGCCGTCACCATGGACGCCAAGCAGGCCGGCAACGCACTGTTCCTCGTCGGCATCACCACGCCCGCACTCGGCGGCTCGCACCTCACACAACTGACCAACCACGGCGGCGGGCCCATCCCCCACGTCGACCTCACCGCAGGCCCGCGCAACGCACACGCCGTCGCATCCCTCATCAAGCAGCAACTCGTCGCCTCCGCACACGACTGCTCCGACGGCGGGCTCCTCTGCGCTGCGGCCGAGATGGCCTTTGCCGGCCGCGTGGGCCTCGACCTGGACGTCACCGCCATGCCCACCCACGGCGAGACATCCCTCGCAGTCAAGTGCTTCGCAGAAACCCCCAGCCGATACCTCCTCGAAGTCCAACCCCAGCACCAAGACGCCGTCGTCCGTGCCCTGCGACAAACAAACACCCCCTTCGCGCAAGTCGGCACCTTCGCCCAACACTCCCGCGTCACACTCCGCACCGCACCGCTGGGTCAGGTCCTCGACACGCCCCTCGAAACCCTTCTGCACGCCTGGCGATCCACGCTGGACTGGTGACACGCGCCACGACAACCAGCGCTGTGTGGCTGGCGCGACTCACGTCAACAGATCACATGCTTCCCACTGCACCCCAACACAGCGCGGGGCTGAGAGGTGCGACATGAAACACTTGCCCCGCATCACGCGCAGTTTCTATCGGCAGGACGCGGTGACAGTGGCGCGCGAGCTGCTTGGGCAACGGCTGGTCAGCGTGATGGACGACGTGCGGTGCGCGGGCGTGATCGTGGAAACCGAGGCGTACCTGGGCGCGGCGGATGCGGCGGCCCACTCGTTTGGCTGGCGTCGCACGGCCCGCAACGCGTCGATGTTTGGCGACGGCGGGACGGCGTATGTGTTCCGCACGTATGGGATGCACGACCTGCTCAACGTGGTGGTGGGCGGGGTGGACGAGCCGACGGCTGTGCTGATCCGGGCGTTGGAGCCGACCGAAGGGTTGGATGCGATGCGCGGGCGTCGTCCGGGGGTGACAAAGACGCTGGATTTATGCAACGGGCCGGGGAAGTTGGCGCGGGCGTTGGGGGTGGACCGTGGGTGCGACGGGGCGGATTTGACGGCGGATGGCCGGGTGTGGATCGAGCGTGTGCGGGGGGCTGCGGTGGGGTGGGAGGGGGTGGCACGCGGGCCGAGGGTGGGAGTGGACTATGCGGGTGATTGGGCGTCTGCGGCGCTTCGATTTTGTTTACTGGGGGACCCCCATATCAGTCGGGCCGGTGCGCGTTACAATCGGGCATTGACAGCGGGTGACCGCGATGTTGTGGACGTACCTGAAGACTTAAAGCCCTGGTTGAAACGAATTCGATGAGCACGACCCCGATCGATCCTTCCTTGCGTTCTGATTCTGACCTTGACCAGCAGGTGCAGGCGGAGCTTGCCGCCACCGACGCGGACGCGCTTATGGAGCAGTCGGTGGCGCACACCGAGCCGATGCCGCTGGCCGAGGGCGAGTCTGTGGTGCCGACGGAGTTTCACCACGAGTTCCGTCGTGGGCGTGTGTCGGCGATCCGCGGCGAGGACGTGTTCATCGACATCACCGGCGACTTCGAAGGCCGGAAGCTTCAGGGCGTCGTGCCGTTAATCCAGTTTGAACGCGCCCCGCGCATGGGCTCGATCATGGACTTTGTGGTCGACCGCATCGACGAGACGCAGGGTTTGGTGTTCTTGAGCCGTGAGGGCGCGATCAGCCGGAGCACGTGGGACTCGCTGGTGGTTGGCTCGGTCGTGGAAGCCCGCGTGACGGGGCACAACAAGGGCGGCCTCGAGCTCGAGCTTGTGGGCAGCATCAAGGCGTTCATGCCCGCCAGTCAGGTGGACCTGCACCCCGTTGGCGAGCTCGAGCCGTTCCACGGCCAGAAGCTCGAAGCGATGGTGCAGGAGATCGACCGCAAGGGCAAGAAGGTCCTGCTGTCCCGCAGGCGCTTCCTCGAAGGCCAGAAGGAACGCAACAAGAAGAAGGTGCTCGCCGAACTCGCGGTCGGTCAGGAACGCGACGGCGTGGTCAGCAACCTCACCGAGTTCGGCTGCTTTGTCGATCTTGGCGGCGTGGATGGACTCGTGCACGTTTCCGACATGGCCCATGCGCGGGTGGACAAGCCCGGCGACGTGGTGAAAAAGGGTGACAAGGTCAAGGTCAAGGTGCTCAAGATCGACGGCGAAAAAGGCCGGATCTCGCTGGGCATGAAGCAGGTGCTGCCCGATCCTTGGATCGACATCCCCGGTAAGTACCAACAGGGTGAAGACCTGTCGGTACGTGTGCTGCGTACGGCCAACTTCGGCGCGTTTGTCGAGGTCGAGCCGGGCGTCGAGGCGCTGCTGCCGGTGAGCGAGCTGTCGTGGAAGCGGATCCACCGCACGGAAGAGGTGGTGAAGGAAGGCGACGTGGTGAAGGTCCGCGTGCTGGAGCTGATCCCCGAGAAGCACCGCTTCACGGTGAGCTTGAAGGCCGTCACGGGCGACCCGTGGGTCGGCGCGGACAGCAAGTACGCCCCCGATGCACAGGTCGAGGGCCGGGTGACGGGCATCACGGACTTCGGCGCGTTTGTCGAGCTCGAGCTGGGCGTCGAGGGCATGGTGCACATCAGCGAACTGGCGGACCGCCGGGTCGGGTCGGTGGACGAGGTCGTGAAGGTCGGCGAGGTCAAGACCTTCCGCGTCAAGAGCATCGACCTGGAGAACCACAAGCTGTCGCTGTCACTGCGGGCCAAGCCGGCGGCGGGCGCGAACGACGGCGAGCGTGGCGGGCGTGGCGGCAGCGATCGCGGCAACTTCGGCGGGGGTCGCGGCCGGGAAGAGGCCGTCGTGCGTGGCCCCGCGAAGGCGAAGCTGCCCAAGAGCAACCTCAAGTCAGGCCTGGGCAACGCTGGCGCGATGGGCACTGGCTTGGGCGGCCTGCGGATCGAGGACTTCAAGTAAGGCGATGGATGCGCGCAACAGCCGGGGCCCGACGGCCTCCGGCGACTCTGGCAAGTACGAGTCTTGTTGCCTTTTGCATCTGCTGATGACCCCTGTTACATTATGCGACTCGGCCCAGCGGCCAATGACCCTGCTCACTCCGAACCACGGGATCGACGACCATGCCCCGCGTCTGCGAATACACCGGCAAGCGAAACTCCACCGGCCACGCCTACCGCCTCCGCGGCAAGGCCAAATACCTCGGCGGTGTCGGCACCAAGGTCACGTCCAAAGTTAAGCGCGTCTTCCGTCCCAACATCCAGACCGTCTCGGTCGTCGATGAAAACGGCAGCGTCCGCCGCGTCAAGGCCTCGACCAAGGCCTTCAAGATGGGCCTGATCGTCAAGCCCCTCAAGCGCAAATACGCCTACAAGCGTGACCAAGTCGCGGCGGCCTGAATCGGTGATGCGGGTTGGTGTCACTCAGCAGCCCGCTCCGCCCGATGGCCCCTTGTTTTCAGCCGGGCTTGACTTACAGGGTCCAGCCAGGATAAAACAACTCGATACCTGTTCACAGGTTCATCACAGGTTTTCCGACCCCCGCGGGCTGGCACCACCGACGAGGCCACGAAGCACCACCACCGCTTGGCCCGGTGACCCCAGCGGCCCGCAGCCCTGACCGACGCGATTCAGACCCGCTGACCTTTTGTCTTGCTGGATGTCCTCCACCAGTGTTTCATGGGTTTTGTTGCGGGTTTTGACCGCGTGCATGTCGCCGACCCCGGCGTTGTCACTCTCATGGGACTTGCCGACCATCAGGACCGCGACCGCGTCCTCGCCGCCTCCGATATCGTCGATATCGTCGGGCAGCATGTCGCGCTACGCCCCAGTGGCAAGGAACACAAGTGCCTCTGCCCGTTCCACGAGGACCGCAACCCCTCGATGTACGTCTCGCCGCAGAAGCAGATCTTCAAGTGCTTCGTATGCGGAGCGGGCGGGTCGGTGTTCGATTTTGTGATGCGATATCACAAGATGACGTTCCCCGAGGCGCTCAAGTTTCTCGCCCAGCGGGCCGGCATCGAGCTCACGCCGTGGAAACAGGGGCACAGAAGCCAAGGGGCCGACGGGCAAGGGGACAATGGCCCCAGCGAGAAAGAGCGCATCGCCAAGGCGAGTGAGCAGGCCGTGTCGTTTTTTACGGCCATGCTCCGGCACGAGCAGCACGGCAGCGTCGGCCGGGCCTACATTGAGAAGCGTGGCATCAGCGACGCCATGATCGAGCGATTCCAGATCGGCGTTGCGCCCGATCGGTGGGACGGGCTCTCGGCCATGATTGGCAGCAAAAAGTGGGACTTGAAGGCCTTCGAGCTCGCGCGCCTTGTCTCGGCCCGCAAGAGCGGTGACGGCTGGTTCGACCTCCTGCGCAACCGGCTGGTGTTCCCTATCTGCGATGCGCTCGGCCGGCCGGTCGCGTTCGGCGGGCGTCGTCTCAACGACGAGGAAGAGCCCAAGTACCTCAACAGCCCCGAGCACGCCCTATTTCACAAGTCGGCCACGCTCTACGGCCTGCACCTAGCCAAGCAGGACATCATCCGCACCAAGACCGCCGTCCTCGTCGAGGGCTATACCGATGTCATCGCCTGCCACCAGCACGGGGCGACCAACGTCGTCGCCGCGCTGGGCACCGCGCTAACCCCCGACCACGCGCGGGTGCTCAAACGGTTCTGCGAGCGCGTGATCCTTGTCATGGACGGCGACTCGGCCGGGCAGAAAGCAGCCGACCGCGCGCTGGAGGTGTTCCTCACTGCCGACCTGGACGTGTCGATGGCCGTCATCCCCGAAGGACGCGACCCCGATGATCTGTTGAAGCGCGAGGGCCTCGCGGGCTGGGAAGCGGTGCTGGGTGGAGCGATCGACTCCATGCGCTTCTACTACGAACAGGTCGCCGGCAAGCTCGCGGGCACGGGCACGCTCACCGGTCGGCAGCACGCGATCGAGCAGACCGTCCAACGCCTCGTCGAGGCGGGTCTCACCCAGGCCAGCCCAGTGCGCCAGAGCATGATCGTCAACCAATTGGAAGCGATCACCGGCGTGCGCGACTCGGCCATCCTCGCACTGGTGAAGGAAAAACGGCAAGACCACGCCAAGCGTAAGACCATGCAGGCCGCCTCCGCCGCAGCCGGATCAAACCCCGACTCGCCCGCCATTACTTCCGGGGGCGATTCCGGGGGCGATTCCGGGGGCGGGGGCGAGGGTGGGGGCTATAAGGACAAGGCCCCGTACGAAGATCGTTCTGTTTGGGTTGCCCGGCCCGGGATGCGATCTACACTTGCAGCCGTGGAGCGAGCGGAGAGACGGCTCATGGGATGCCTTCTCCGGGACAACGAGTTGTTCCACGGGCACTTACGCGACGGCAGCTCGGTTGCCGAAGCACTGACGCCAGCGGACCTGTCGCTGTCCCACCGACCGCTTTACCAACGGCTGTTCGATGCGCTGTGCGACGACCAGCCGATCACCCTCGCCGGCTTGCTTACCGAGCTGTCCGAGCAAGGCGACACGGCCCTGGCCCGACTGGTTCAAGAGGTCGATGCCGAGACCGACCAGGCCCTCGCCGAGGCCGCCAGCAGCACCGAACCACACACCGGCAACGCAACGCTCATGGAGATCTTTGAAGCAGGCCTCGCCCGGCTCAGACAAGAGAAGCGACACACCCGCATGCAGGACGATCGCGACGAGCTGGCACGACGACCCGCCGACGACTCCGCCCGCATCGACCCAACCGACCCAAGACGCCTCGCCATGCTCCAGACCCTCCGACAAACCCCTAACCCGCTGCGCATCGCCCGCCGTTCACCGAGCCCATAGACCGCCGCCTGCACCGTTCGACCGTTCCCCCTGCTCCCGCTTCCTCCCACCATCCCACGACTCAGGAGAGACCGCCCCCTTGCTGCCCGCCATCCCCCTCCATCCCGCCATCCTCGAGCTCATCGGCTGCGGCCGACGCCGGGGCATGATCACGTTCGACCAGCTCATCGCAGTGTTACCCGATAGCGACGTTGACCCCGACAAGCTCGACGAGCTTTTCGTCACCTTCCGCCAGATGGGCTTCGAAGTCGTGGATGCCACGCGCATCCCCATCGACAGCCACCCCAACCCCTGGGCAGGCACCCCGCGTGGCAACGGCGATGACACGATCCTCAGCGGCAAGCCCGAGCCCGAAGAAGACGAGTCTCTCGTCGATGCTCCCGAGCCCATCGCGGTGGCGGTCCCAGTCCCCCCGCCCATGACCCTGGGCGATGACGCCGAGCCCGAGCTGCTCACCGAAGAGCAGATGCAGGAAGAGCTGAGCAAGGCCCTGAACGAAGGCGGCTCGCGCCGCATCGACGACCCCGTCCGTATGTACCTCACGCAGATGGGCGAGATCTCGCTGCTCACCCGCGATGAAGAGATCCGGCTGGCGAAGAAAATCGAGACCTGCCGGTACATCTTCCGCCGCAAGGTCCTCCAAAACGACTGCTCGATCAAGGCCTGCCTCGAAACGCTTGACCTGGTGCACACCGGCGACCTGCCCTTCGACCGCACGATGCGCGTCTCGACCGCGATCGAGAACGCCAAGGACATCATCGCCGCACGCATCCCCGTCAACACCCGCACGGTCAAGAAGTTGCTTGACCTGAACCGCATCGACTGGGACCTGATCGAGAGCAACCCGCGCATGGCCCGCGCGGAGAAGCTGCGCTTGAAAGAGCGCATCGCCTGCCGACGCCGCAAGCTCGCTGCGCTCATCGAAGAGTGCTCGCTGCGTACGAGCCGCATCCAGCCGAACCTGAAGAAGCTCGAAGCGATCGCCCGCAAGATGCGTGAGATCGAGGGCCAGATCGCCGTCGCCGCCGAGCACCCCGAGCGTTACGAGCCCGACGATGTTCAGGTGATGAAGGAAGAACTGTCGGGGCTGCGCTCGATGGTGCTGGCCGAGCCCGAAGAGCTGTCCGCAATGGTCCGCGATGTCCGCGTCGTCTTCGACGAGTACGAGCAGGCCAAGCGCGACCTCTCCGGCGGCAACCTGCGCCTCGTTGTCTCGATCGCCAAGAAATATCGCAACCGCGGCCTCTCGTTCCTCGACATCATTCAAGAAGGCAACACCGGCCTGATGCGCGCCGTGGACAAGTACGAATACAAGCGCGGCTACAAGTTCAGCACCTACGCCACCTGGTGGATCCGCCAGGCCATCACCCGCGCCATCGCCGACCACGCACGCACCATCCGCATCCCGGTCCACATGATCGAGACGATGTCCAAGCTACGCAACATCCAAAAGACGCTGCTGCAGGACTTCGGCCGTGAACCCACCATGGAAGAACTCGCAGAGGCCGCCAAGATGGACCTCAACGAGGTCCGCCGTGTCATGAAGATCAGCCGGCACCCCATCTCCCTCGACCGGCCCGTCGGCGAGAGCGAAGACTCCTACTTCGGCGACTTCATCGAAGACGAACACGCCGCCAACCCCAGCGACTCCGCCGCCACCGACATGCTCCGCTCACGCATCGAGCAGGTCCTCAAGACCCTCACCTACCGCGAACGCGAGATCATCAAGCTCCGCTACGGCATCGGCGACGGCTACA